>NZ_MAQZ01000064.1:0-89845 GCF_001756285.1 Frankia sp. CgMI4 | reverse complement strand
ACCGTCCAAGAACTACCGGTTCCCGACGAAACCGCAGGTCGCGATCCACTGCGTGCCCGCCGCGCGCCGCCTGGTCGCGCGCGCCGCCCCCACCTTGTCCGGGCAAAGAGAAACCCCGGCCTGGACCCAGGCCGGGGCGCTCGTGGTCTCGGAGGGGTCAGCCGGCGGTCGGCACCGCCGCGGTCTCGTCGACGACGGCGAACAGGCCACCCTCGACATCGCGCCAGTCGCTGACGGGGCGGACGTCGAGGGTCGCGAGCAGCTTGTCGGCGCCCTCGCTGGGGGCGGAGAGGTCCATTCCCGATGCGATGGCAGCGCTGGCCGCCATGCTCAGCCCGGCCTCAGCTCCCGCCGCTGGCCGCGCCACCTGACCGGCTGGCCTTCGCCGCCAGAACGGCAACCCGGCACAGGACACCGGACGGCTGCGTCTCGGGCGCGGCGATCCGTGCCGGACGCCGAGAGTGACCGCATGAGCCGGTCGGCGTAGGAGTCCCGGCATTGCGCGAACCAGCCGCTCATGCATGACTACCTGTGGCGATGGACGCAGACAGCCAGGCTCGATTCATAGGTCAAAGCTATCTAGCCGGGTCGGAGGCTATTTACTCTGCGTGGTGGACCATGTGCACCAGCATCCGAATCGACTGATCTTGGTTGTAGGCCCTGAAATCGCCATCCGGCCGGTCGGCACTCGGGCGCTGACCAGGGCCGATTCCCAGTGACCGTCCGACCGGCAACATCGACAACCGGTTCGAACGTGCGTTCCGCAGACCTGGTGGTTCCTGGCACTTCCGCCCGTCTGCTGACCGTCATTGCGGGGGTTGTGGTGCGGGCGAGCGACCAGACATGCGCTGAGCCCGGGCCACGTCGCTACGGAGCCGGTCTTGCCGTCTGATCGAGTGCAACGAGAAGGCGTGCGCCGAATGCCGGGGCGCCGTGGGCACGCAGGTAGGTAGCGATGTCGTAGGCGGTCAGCGTGGGGCCGGATCTGCCGGTCCGGGCGGCGATGGCACGAACGGCCTTGACGACGAGGTCCGGGTGGAGGTCGAGTTCGTCAAGGAAGAAGTCGTCGAGGGACTGGCGAGTCAGGGGCATGGGAAGCGCGGCGGGTGGAAAGTCCGTGAGGTTGTCGGTAACGATCACGTCGGCTCGGCCGGCCATGGCGGCGGCGACGACGTGCCGGTCGTCGGGGTCAGGGAGTTCGATGGTCGGCACGAGCCGTTCCCAGCCGGTCACGGGGGCGTCCGGGAAGGTGGTCTTCATCTGCCGGAAGAGGCGGGTGAGGTAGGCATCGGCTTCTTCTGGTGACACGCCACGCTTGGCGAGCAGCGTGCGCAGGGTCCGTTCGAGCTCGTCCAGGATCTCGCTCGACCAGAGCGGCCGGTAGGCACCGGTGCTGGCGATCTCAAGCAGCATGTCGCGCGCCCTGCTGGGCACGAGGACGCAGGTGTCGAGTAGCGCTGAGAACATCCCGGTCAGCCTTCGGTCTTCTTGCGTGCGGCTTTCAGTGCCGCCCGGGTCTCGTCGGGGCTGACGTCGTAGAGGCCGAGACGCTCGGTATCGGCGACCATGTCGGCGAAGGCGAGGTCGGCGGCGTGGCGTTGGCGTCGGCGGTACTCCAGGAGGTCGTCGAGGCGGACCTTGCGGTGGCGGCTGGGCTTCTCGAACGGGATGGCGCCGCTCTCCAGCAGCCGAACCAGGGTGGTGCGGGAGATACGGAGCAGGTCCGCGGCTTCCTGGGTGGACATCGTCAGATGGTGCGGCGCCACCGTGACGGCTAGGCCCGCCTTCATCGCCGCGGCGACCTGCAGAAGGACATTGAACATCGGCTCGGGAAGCTCGACGCTGTGCCCGTCCGGGCCGGTGAGCCGAGGTCGCGGGTCGGCGGTCTGCCGGCCGCGGTCGCGAAGCGCGGCCAGGAAGTCGATGATCTCACCGGTGTCCTCGCCTGGCAGGTACGTCTCGTCGTGGAGCGGTTCGGGTCGGGTGGGTGAGGTCATGAACGGCCTCCAGGACGATCGAGGCGATCGGGGCGATCGGCATGCTCGTTTCGCTCGATTCTACGCCGACCATGCGCTGGTAGCTATCCACCGACGGCCACCGCGCCCATCCCCAGCTCGAACGAGGCACCCCGACGTCCGCGCGCCGTCGGATCAGTGCTCCGGAACATTCAGGACCAGAGGCCAAGGAGGGCTGCGTAGTCGCGGCGGCGGTTCGGTTGAGTGAGGATTTCGACGCTGTCGGTAGCCTGGTCGATCGCGCCGGGGAGATGGCCAAGCGGGCCGTCGGGTTGGTGTCCGAGCCGGGTGAGGAGGGCCCGCAGCCCCGGATCGCTGATCGCGTCGGTCAGCACGCGGGTGAGGCGTTGCGCGCCGAGTACCTGGATGTTTCGGGAGTGAAAGCGTCGCGGCGCGGGGTCGACGGGCTCGGCCAGACCGAGCCGGTTGGTGGCGGTGGCGAGGTGACTGGCCGCGGCGCACAGCGCTGCTTCGCGGTCCCGCCACCGCGGCGCATCGAGCGCGCGGCCCAGGTGCTCGCCGACCTGGTCCGCGAGGGTCAACTGCCCGAACGCGGTCATCAGCCATTTGCTGTACGGGGCCCAGCGGCATTCGAGGAGAAAGYCGATCCGGACGAGGTCACGGGCCAGGCGGGCGGCGAGTATGCGCGAGCCGAGGTCGTCGCCCCGGCTGCCGGTGCGGCCGATGAACGGTTCTTCCTGGCTGACCCGCAGCCAGCCGGCTGCCAGGACGTAGCGCCAGACGTCGTCTGGGTACCAGGCCAGCGCCCGGCGCCGCGCGGTGAGCAGATCGAGCGGGTCGTGCAGGACCACACCGGCTGTGAGACTGGCCAGGATCTGGGTCGGGGCCAGCAGCCAGTCCGCCAGATCCATCCCGTCGGCCGGGTCGACGCCGAGCCGGTCGACGAAGAACACCCGCGCAGTGGTCACCTCCACCTGGTGATGTGGCCAGCCGTCGTATCGGTCCCCGTCGGGATAGACAACCGGGAAACCGTCGAACCGCGCTGGCAGCCTCTCCATGGCGATCTCGATCGGCGTGGTATCGAGACCTGGCGGGACAAACAGCTGCACGCGGGGGCCGAAATCGTGGTCCGTGGAGACCTCGTCGTCGAAGCCGAGTACCTCGGAACCCTCACCGAGCAACGCGGCAGCGTGGGGCACGCCAGGGATCAGCGGCCGAACTGCCTGTTCGTAGAACCGTCGGCAAAGATCGCGACCGGACACGGCTCTGATCGTAGGGGCGACGGTGGGCTCCGATCGTCACATGGCTGGTCCGAGACCGCGGCTGTGCTGGGTTGCCGATCCGACCGCCAGTCACGCCGCGAGAAGAACCACCGCTCTCCAGGGGAGGTTGACTCAGTGCGCGGCATCGCTGTCTGGATCGCTTTTCCGGTCAGATCGAAGGCGTGGGCGTGCGCTCGTACAGCAGCACGACGCGGTCTTCGACAGGTTCGAAGCCGAGCCGCTGATACACGCTGTTGCTGGTCGGATTGGCCAGATCGGTGAACAACAGGACCTCGCGCGCTCCCGCTTCCAGCGCGGTCTGGCTCACCGCCGCTGTCACCGCCCCGGCGTAGCCTCTTCGCCAGAAGCCCGGCGGGGTATATACCGGCCCGATGCGGATCATCCCGCCTACCGGCCGGGTAATTCCGGCCACCGACACCGGCGCACCGTCGACCTCCCACAGGGTGAAGCCGCCATAGCTGAGACGGTCATCGACCCGCCTCGGGGCGTTGCCGGCGGCCGCACCGGTCTCTTCTTGGAACGCCGTGACCCAGGCCACGAGCAGGTCCTTGTCGGTTGCCTCGGCCGCACGAGGACGACCTGCGGGCTTTGGCTGGGGCGCTGCGAGGTCTCCGAGCCGATACAAACGCTCCCGGCGATGAAGAGATGGCGCGGCAGCTGTCCCCTGGTGCCAGGACGAGGCAAATGCGCTGGCCACCTGCGCTGGCGCATTTACCCCGGACAGCGGCCTTCCGCGCGGCCAGGACGCGACCAGCGACTCGACTGCCCGCGGCGGAACGGTCGTCAGAAGGACGGGATTCGGTGGGGTATGCACGAATGCGCTCTCGATGGGTCCGCCAGCCTCCAGCCACCAACCGAACAGGGGAGCCGCATCCCCGAATGCCGCCATGCCACGCGCTTGGAGCGTCTCGGCGACGGTGACCAACACGGTGTTCTCGGCCAGCTGGGACATCAGAAACTCGCCCGCCACCGCGAGAAACTCCTCAATGCTTCCGGTCATGAACCAGGCCACGCCCCATGGTCCCTGCTGGTGCCACGTCTGCGCACCCGGTTTTTCGCGAGCCGTCGGGCCAGCGGCTCTGACGCGCTTGCGGCGGCATGGCTGCCGATAGTCGAGTGATCTTCAAGCGTTAAGGCGGATGTGGCGGAGCTGGACGGCGAGTTGGCGTCCCTGTCGCACGAGTCGCCCTGATGTGTCAGGGCTGAGCGTGAACCCCGTGTGGCTTGCGACGTCATCCGCCACGGCGGAGATCGACAGGGTGTCGGTGGGGAGATGACGAGCGAACTCGGGAGCCCGCAGGACGTCGAGGGCACGGTCGAGCTGGCGGGCGCTGAAACTGCGGGACGTCTCACCGCGTCGGTGGATGCGGCGGATCATCGTCGTGCGGTCGGCAAGCAGCGTGACGTGCTCGACGCGGTGCCCGGCGGCGCGGGCCGAGGCCGTCAGCTCGCCGAGCAGGCCGGGGTCGAGGATGGTCATCGGCGCGATCACCGGGTCCTCGGGCCCTTGGAGAGCAAGGTGGAGCATTTCGCTGACCGCCTGGCGCCACAGGGGGACGTCCCGGAAGTCCATGCGCCGGGGCTTCGGGAGCATCCGGCGCATCGCGAAGCCGAGGTGCTCGGGGTCACTGATGAAGCTTCCGGGCAGTCTGCGGTGCAGGTTGTGGGCGACCTGGGTCTTCCCGACGGCGTTCGGACCGTTGATCCAGATGAGGGTCGGCACCAGCCGAAGAATAGTCAGGCACGGGCAGACCAACATCGCCCGCCACACGCCACGACGGCCGCCCGCAGTTTGGCACAGCGAATGTGAACGGCCCGGGGGCTCGGCCAGCCTGTGTGGCTCTCATGTAGTGGCGGTCTCCGTGCACCGCGGCACGAGCAGGCCGCCGATCCCCAGGACGTCGTCGAGCAGCCGCCGCACACGCTCGACCTCGTCGGCGGTGCAGTCGATCAGTACCTTGACCTCCACGTCGCGCTTGCCCGGATCCGCCGTCACGAAGAATCCCACCACACCGGCGCCGGCGGCGCTGCCGCGGAAGACGTCCATACCGCCGCCGTCCGCGGCCACGGTGCCCTCCAAGTAGCCGTAGTCGACGGGGTACACGGCCCGCGGCACCCGCGGGTGCCTGCTGCCGGCCGGCGGTCCACCACCAGCCGCGAGGTGGCCACCAGTTCGTCGAGGTTGCCGAAGAAGTGTGCGCGGGAGGTGTCAGACATGATCTCCGCCGCCGAATCGAGGACGTCCACGAGAGAGGCCACAGACACGAAGCGGTCAGGGCCATGTACATTGTCCTGCCGGCTCACGGTCCCTGCCGGCTCACCCAATACGGCGGCGCCGGGGGTCCGGTCCGGGTCCGGGGCCACGACAATGGCGGACGGCATCTGGACGTGACTGTCCCCTTCATCCCTGTCCAGGCCCTCGGCGAACAGATTGCCCCGCACGTTCTTGGTGCTGACCCGGTCGCTGCCGGTGGCGACGACGGGTGTCGTCGCCGGAAGTCGCCGCTACGCAGTACCTCGACGAGGCGGACGCGGTTCGCACGGCGGCAAAGTGGTCGTCCAGCCGGGGCTCGAACCAGCGGCCGAGGTCCTGACCAGCACCGTTCCACAGAGCCGGACCTCAAAGTGATAGATCGCAAACCGCATTCGTCCAGGTCGGATGCATGATCAAAAAACTGGTGGACCATGTGTACCAGCATCCGAACCGATCGATCTTGGTTGCTGGCCCTGAAATCACTGTCCGGCCGGTCGCTACCCGGGCCCTGACCAGGGACGATGCCCAGTGACCGCGCCGACCGTAACATCATCTACCGAATCGAACAGGCGTTCCGTAGACCTGGCGGTTCCGGAGACTCCGGCCCGTCTGGTGACGGTCATCGTCGGGATCGTTGTCGGGTTGACGTTCCTGTTCGGCTTCGGCAATGTACTTGCCCTTGGCTTGCGTCTTGGCGTCCCGATCTGGGTGGCGCCGTTGGTTGCCCCGGCCGTGGATCTGTCGGTGGTCGCGCTTTTGCTCGGCACGCGGCACGTCGCCCTCCATGGCGGGCCCGTGGATGTGCTGCGAGCGGCACGGCGCATGCTCATCTTCGCTAGCACTGTAACGCTAGCGCTCAACATCGCGGAACCCCTGATCGCCGGGGACTACGGCAAAGCGGCATTTGATGCGGTTGGTCCGCTTTTGCTTATCGGATGGTCGGAAGTGGGCCCGGGACTACTTCAGGCCATGCGCCCAACCCCGTCTGATGGCCTGCCGGAAGGTGCACCCGCGGGCGGTGGCGCGCACGGTCTCGTGGCAGCCGAACCGCACGCGCAGCCAGAACGGCCTGCCACCACCGAGATGCGGCCGGCGCGAACGGGGCCGTCTCAGGTTGGTCGCAAGGCGCGCGATCAGGACCTGCTGCATCGGGCTCGGGCCGAGGACGTGCTGCACTGGCAGCAGTACCAGCGCCCGATCTCCGCGGAAACGCTGCGCAAGCGCCTTCATGTCGGTACTCCCACCGCGCGCAAACTGGTCGCGCAGCTACGCACCGACATCCACACCCAGATCGAAAGCATCTCCAGCCACCTCGACGGTATGCCCCAACCGGCCATGTGATCGACGGACAGGCGCCGATCCCGCGTTCACCGCGAGAGCATCGTGATCTCGGTGGGCGCGGGATCGCGGCCGAGGACAACGGGCCCACGACCGGCGCGGATCATCGCGGAAATCCACCGCGTCGGGTCCGCGGCAGACCAGGACAGGGCGGCGGTACGCCATCTCCAGTGTCGACTCCAGGACCCCGGCGCGCTGCTGGGCATTGTGTTGCTCGTTGTCGTGCTCGAAGGCGTCCTGGTGATTCTTGTGGGAGATTGGGCGCCCCCGATGGACTGGATTTGCGGCCCGTCTGGGGATGCAGGCGGCTCTCGGCGGGAGTCTGCTGTTTCTCGTCGCGTTGGTCAGCGCGACGACGAGGCTGATCATTTTCAGGCGTCGTCATCCTCGGTAGCGGTGGTGGGTCCGCTCACAGGGCGGCACACATATCGAGAGCCGCGACCGTCGGCCGGGAGGCCCGGTACTAACGATCGGGAGCGGCGGAACGAGCGGTACACGGCCCTGCTCGCTTTCTCGCCCCCCCTTGTGACTCCGGGCGGCTACCAGGTGAAGAAGTAGCTACACTTGGCTGATGGTGAGCCTGCCTGTGGTCCGCAACGAGGCTGGCTGACCGCGGAGCTGAACGGTAGAGCCGGCCGGCAGGACAGCGGCGATCTCCACCGACGGGTTGGCGCCGGTCTCGATGCGCAGGGCGCCGCCGTTGAACGTGATGCCGCCGTGAATGTTACCGGCTTGGATGAYCGACCCGTCGACGGTGCCGCCGCCGACGTAGTTGCGGACGCCGCGATTGCCGGGTACGGGTTCGAGCGCGACCCCGATGCGGATTTCCGTCCCGTTGTCGACGACCGAGGCTGTGTCGAGGTAGCGGTCGGTGTCCGTGGCCGTGGCTGCCGAGAGGGTGATCTGTGCGCGGTCGGCGTCGCCGTCACCGACGAGGGCGACGTTCGTGCCAGCCGCAGCCAAGAAGAGCCGGATCGGCCCTGCCTCGGTAGCGGTCACAGTCCGTTGATAAGCCGAGGTCACACCTGTGACGATACCGTTGACGGGCGATCCCCAGGAGTGGGATCGGTGGCTGGGTGCCGAATCCCCGGTCCTCGGGACGAGCTCGTATCCCGCCCGCGTGGCGGGATGCAAATTTGCGGAGCGGTCGATGTGACGCGGTGCCAGACTCGGGCCCATGACCGATGACCCGTTGTCCCGACTGCGACAGTCGGTCGGCGTGAGCCGGGAGTTCGGCCAGGTCTGCGAAGCGGTCGCGGGCGAGTACATCGATGCAGGCACCGAACCTCCGTTCGACATCCCGTCGGCGGACTTCGCCACCGATCCCTGGCTCGGCTGTGCCGACCGCTACTGGCGGCGCCGTTTCCTGGCGGAGCCGACCGTCGAGGTCGCGGCCCGCTGCGCCCGCTGGCTGATCGACCACTGCCAAGATCAAGCGGTCCGAACGGAGATCGTCGAGAAATGGGCGTTGGGCTACGCGTTCATCACCCGGGACACCGTCGAGCCCGYGGCGGACGTCACCACAGCCACAGGCAGGATCGTGCGCGACAGCGCCGGCTCCGCTGAGGTGGCCTATTTCGCCGCGCTTTACCACGCAGGGAAGCTCCGCGCCGATTTCTGGTTCGAGGCGTTGGACCGGTTCGTGTCGTCGTCCATGCTGGCGCGGGCGTCCGGCCCGCACCGCGACGGCCCGCTGTTCACCGCRCTGAGTGCGTTCGCCGCATGCGGTATGAGGGACACGTCGCGGGGGGTGGCGCTGGTAGAGGCCGCATGGACGGCCGAGCCGCGTAGCCGTGAGGTCACCGACATCTGCCTGCACGGGCTCGACGTCGCCGGCCCCTTCGAGGGCCAAGGTGAACTGCTGCGCCGCTACGCGACCGACACCGTGGCCGCGACTCCACAGGCGCACCTGTGGTGGTACCGGCGGGCCCGCGGCGAGCGTCGATGCCGCGACCTCGATGCCGCGTTGACCTCGATCGAGACGGCGCTGACCTGCCTGCCCGCGCAGGGGGCCCGCAACGCGCACGAACACCTCCAGGAGCGGTACCTACGCGAACGCGATCTGATCATGACGATGATGGAGGGGAGTCAGCGGTGGACAGCGCCCGGTCGGCGCCCGGCACCGCGGTGGGTGCTCCCGCTGGCCGCGGCCGGGGTTGCTGTCCCGATCGGGGGCGCGGTGACCGTGGGCCTGGCGGTGACCTCTGACCTGGGCGACGCGATCGGGCGAGGGGCACTGCTCACCGCGAGCCTCCTGGCGTCCGCGCTCGTCATCGCCGCGGTCCTGCGCGCCGCACGGCAGCTCGCGCCCTGACCATGCGACCCGCGGACGGAGCAGTAGGAACGTGCGGCAGGTCGGCACGGCGGATGGTCGGCTGCGGCCCGCAGGCGGGGCCGCCGGGTCGGGGGTCGCTGCATGGCGGGTGACGGAGCTGGCCGGGTGGGCACCGTGGCTGGCACCAGCGAGGGCGATGCTGGCTGGCGTGAGCGCGACGACGCGACACACAGGGCAGTACACGGCCAGTTCTTGGGACCGTGGACTCCGACGCCGACGGGTGCCGAGGAACCGGAGGCGGTGTGGTGCACCAGCCGTCTCGCCGACGATGTCTACTGGCAGGCCGGTGCGGTGCATGAGGCGTCCCACGCCGTGGTCGGGACCGCCGTCGGCCTGCCGCTCCTGCACGCGACCTTGGAGAGTGACAGGTCCGTCCGCATTGGCGGCGTCGTGTCGTTTACCGGGCCCGGCGACGCTCAGCTTTTCGCGGTCTGGCTCGCCGCGGGTGCCGTCGGGCAGTCACAGTGGCTGTGCGCCGCTGGCTACGGTCACCCTGAGCTGCACCGCTGTGTAAGGGCCATTGGGGGCGGCGCGGACCGGGCCGAGGCCGAGCGGCTCGCCGCGCAGGGATTCATCATTGATCTCCAGCGTGCTCACCTCGACGCGTCCCGGCTGCTCGGCGACCCGGGGCTCTGGGCGGCTGTGGGGCAGACGGCCCGGCTGCTGCTCACGCGACGACATCTGACGTCCGCGGACGTCGTCGCCGTCCTGGAGACTCACCGCATCACCACACAGCAGGTCTGGACACCGGATATCGGACCTGCGGACGGTTGACCTGCGTGCGCGGTCCCGCGGTTCGACCCTCCCAAGGCGACGAGCGCGCGGACCCGCATCGCCGCGTCCACTGACCCGGTGGGCTATCGGGGCTTGGCCGGGCCTGGGGTCCGTGCGGCTGCGGACTGCGCTCGCGGCGCGAACCCGGTCCGGGYCGACCTGCCCGAGGGGCTGCGGGCCGCGGCCGACTRCACCCGCGACGCCGCTTTGCCCGTCATCGGCGTCGACCGTGACGACCTCGCGCTGCTCGTCGTACTCCGTCCAGACCTGCTACCGCTGCTGCCCATCGTGCTCACCTCCGTGCCTGCCCCGGCGTCTCCGCGCCGACCGGGTGGGATGACGCCAACCAGCTGGCCGTCCGGCGGTCGTCTGGTTGATCCGGCCAGCATGACCACCGCCGCGGGAGCCACCGACCGTACCCAGGCTCGCCGGCAACGGGCCGTCGGCTGACAGGCCGAGAGCGGCCCGGTACTCGGCGTCGCGGACGTCACGGCGCCGCCGCGTCTTCTCGTCCCTCATCGGCATCACCCGTCCTGCTCACATCGGGACGCTCCTGTCCATGCTCGCGCGCCGACGGCGGGCGTGCGACAGCAGACATGATCAAATATTGGGACTTGTCGGCTGGTGAAAAGCGGGTGGCCGGCCCGTCATGCCGCTCACGGACCTTCCGCGACGCATCGTCGCGGACCCGCATGGAAGGGAAATCGTCACATGGCCCAGGTTCGGTTCGCGACGTACAACACCCTCGACCTCTTCGCGTCCGACAGTCCGGACGAGCGGGAGCGTTACCGGCGAGTTGTCGAGGTGATCCGCGGTCTGGACGCGGACGTGGTTGCGGTCCAAGAGATCATCGCCCCCGATGTCGAGGTCGCCGCGGGGCGGCTGCGGACCCTCGCCGACGACGCCGGGATGGAGTGCACCTACGAGCCGAACCGGCCCGCGATCGCCGCCGGCCGGCAGCGCTTCCACGTCGGCCTGCTATGGCGGCCGGGGCTGAGCGTGGTCCCGGGGTCGTTCCGCACATACGGGGCGGCGGACTTCTGGCACGCCCTCGCGAAGATCACAATCGAGATTGCCGGACGGCAGATACAGCACGCGAGCCACCACGCGACCCCGTTCGGCCGGCACATGCGGGCCGACCAGATGGAGCGGGTCGTGGCGGTGATGACCCGACCCGAGGGCAGCCCGCCCGKCCTGATCGGCGCGGACTGGAACTGCGTCGGCGCCGACCGGCGGCCGGACGGCTCCTACTACGACCCGGACCCGTATGCCGACAGCGACTGGTACGCGGATTTGATCTACCAGACGGTGTGGGGCTACGACGAGCGGGGCCGCCGGCGGCACCGGGCCGACCGGGAGCCGGGCGAGGTGCTGTACGCGGGCGGGCTCGCGGACGCCGCGGTCGTGCTGGATCGGCCGTGGGARGCCACCGTCGGGCACTGGCCCGGCAACACCTTCGGAGACCGGCGGATCGACGCGATCCGCGTAACCGCCGAGATCGCCCCGGCCCTGCGCGCGGTCGAGGTCACCCGGACCGAGCTCGCGCGCAGCGCCTCAGATCACCTGCCCGTCACAGTCACCTACGAGACCACGGCTCTCGGCGCGCAGGCGCAGCGCAGCAACCCGCAGCTTCCCTCGTGAGAGGAACCGACCGAGGGCAGGCGAGTGAGACCTGACGGTCTGCGAGGATGATCCCCCAATGGTGGTATGCGGGGGGCGGCGATGACGACTCGGTACCCGATGTGGCCGCCGGCGGTCGTCGAGGGGATCTGCGACGTCCTCGGCCGCACGGACCGGYCGGGACTCACCGGTAGAGAGATCGACCGGCTGCTCGGCATGCTCGGCATCGCCGATGTCCAGCCGGGCGCCAGCAAACGGGACCGGCTGTGGGCCGCGCTGATGAGCAAACAGCAAGCCAATCAGGCGARCAACTGCATCATCGGGTTAATCACCGAGGYGATGGCGCCCGGCCGCTACCTGGAGGACCCGGCCCGGTTCGAGGCTCTGCGCGATGGTCTGGCCGAACCTCTCGCTCTGGTCGGATGCCGGGTCAGCGACGAGGGCAAGGTGGCGCGGGCGCGGAGGGCGACCACCCTGGATGAGGTGGCCGCGTTGGCGGGACGGCTACGGACCGAGCTCACCCGCCGAGGTGTGCACCCGGAGGTCACCCGGTACTGCGAGGAGTAGATCCTTCGCAAGTCGCTGTTCCACGCCGTGTTCGAGGCCACGAAGGGACTCGCGGAACGGCTGCGGCAGCTCGGCGGTTCGCAGCTCGACGGCGCCGCCCTCGTCGACTACTGCTTCGCGGTCAAGACCGGTTCCCTGCGGATCAACGCCTTCCRCACTGAAACAGAGATCAGCGAGCACACGGGGTTCGCGAACCTGCTCAAAGGGGTGTTCGGCACGTTCCGTAACCCTCCGGCCCACACGCCACGGGCCACGGCGGGATGGACCATCACCGAGCCCGACGCCCTGGATCTGTTCTCGACGCTGTCGCTCCTGCACCGAYGCCTGGACAGCGCTACCACGGTGTCGCGGCCATGACCGAACCCGACGGGAGACCCATGGAGATCAACGACCGGCAGCTCGACGAAATCCTGGCCGACTTCTCCGCCCTCGGCCGGCCCACCTACCTCGATGATCCTGCCCTGGGCTTCGGGCACGCCGCCCTCGATCGAGACGACCTCGGCATCCCCCGGTTCAGCCCCGACCTGCCGCAAGTCCCGGTCGCCCTGATCGAACGCCACCAGGCGCTGTGGACCCACCCCGACAACCCGACGCCACGACAGGAGGTGTGGACCGAACTCGCGCTGGCACAGGGCATGCAGCGCATCGGCCCCCTCGGCGTGCACCGACTGCCCAACCTGGACGGATGGCTGCTCGGGGAATGGCCCCGCGACGGCGGTGGGCTCCAACTCCAACAGCCCGACGGCAACCTGTTCGTGTACGCGTTGTGCACTCTCCCCGCCGACTGGATCACCGCGGCCCGCCACTACGGCGAGGTTCTGGTGCTACACGGCCCACACCTGGGCCTGCGCATCCCCTCCGGCGATCCMGACGCCGAACAGCGGCGCGCAACCGAGCTGGCCACCGCGCGGGAGGACGGGCTGGTCACCGGCGGCCTCATCCTGTGGGGACGGACGCTCGCGCCCTGATCCATACCCGCGTGAGAGATCGCGGCCGGTGATCGGCACCGCCCGCCGCAGGATAGGCGGGGTTCGTCGTCCACTCACCCGTCCCGCAGCGTCCGTTCGCGGGGCTCGCGGTGGGAGCCGAGGAGTTGCGCTTCGAGGTCGGCGAGGCGTTTGTCCAGGAAACACCAGTCCGTTCGTGGCACGGTGGCGCAGGTTCGCGCGGTCCTCGACGTTCGCCCTGTCGACTCTGGCGACGCGATCCGTTCCGGTGGCCAAATCGCCACCGATCGGCAATCTCGGTGGCGACATCCCTAAGGAGAGTAGAGGTGCGTCACCGCGTGGGCGAATGCGGCCCGGGTGGCTGCGGGCACCCCGAGACGGTTCCAGTGGGCGTTGACGATGGTGGCCAGGACATCAACGAGTCCGCGGGTCAGCAGGTTGTTGTCGGCGGCGTCGGCGAGCCGTTCGCCTGCGTCGGCGCAGCCGTCCGTCCACGCTGCGGCGGACGCAAATGCCAGGTCGGAGGCTGGGTCGGTCAGGGATGCGAGCAGTTCCGCGCCGAGGCGGCGCGCGCCGGTCGGGTCGACGTTGGGATGGGTCGCGGCGAGGCGGGTGTAGACGTCGCCGCGGGCGGGCCAGGCGAGTCCGGCGGCGATCATCAGGGTGTCCAGGACGGCGACGGACAGCTCGCGGCGGCCGAGCGGCGGATCGGCCAGGCGGGCGTAGCCGAGGACGGCTCGGCTCTCAACGACGAAGAGATCCTGGGCGATGGCGGCGCCGGTAAGTCCGCCGAAGGGCTGCGGGTCCAGTTCGTAGGGCTCCGGAACRGTCGCGGCGACAGTTCCGGTTCGTCCCAGCCGACGGATCGCCTGGCCAGCGGCGGCGAGGTCGGGATTATGCAGGTAGATCCGCCAGGCACGAGGCTCCCGCCGAAACCACCACCCGACCGACCGACGACTCGCGCACAGCGTGTCGAGCACCGGGGCCACGATGGTCGACATCGTCGTCTCGGCCTGCGTCCGGTCGCCGAAGACGACGCGGACGGTGTACCAGCGGCCCGCGGATCGCGCCTCGACCGCCCTTTTGCCGCCTGCGTGGTAAGTCGCGAGGGCGGCTTGCAGATCCACGGCCGACAGACCGGTTCGGGCGGCGACCTCGGGGAGAGCCTCTCCGGCGAGGACGGCCCGCACCGCCTCCGCGACCTGGCCAGCAGGCGTCGTCGCCGGTTTCGCCGTTGTCATCTGTCATCCCCTGTGGGCACGCCTGGAACCGGACGCAGTTCGGATGGCCTACGGCTTGCGCGCGATGGCCGCGTAGCAGGACACCTCCGCGTCCGTTGGATCACCGGCGGTGTTGGGGGCGTCGGGGTGCCAGCGGTGTGCGACGACGACCCCGGGATCGACCAGATCAAGGCCCGTGAAGAATCGCTCGACCTCGGCTCGGCTGCGGGCCTGGGCAGGGATACCGCGGTCCCGGTAGATGGCAGCGGCCCGGTCCGCCTCGGCGGGCGCGAAGTCGGCGGTGGCGTGCGTGAGCGCCAGAAAGCTACCAGCGGGTAGTGCGTCCAGCAGCGTCTTCACGATGCCGTAGGGGTCGTGGTCGTCGAGCAGGAAGTGCAAGATCGCGATCAGTGACAGCCCGACCTGCCGGCTCAGGTCCACAGTGGCACGTACCTCCGCCGAGCCAAGGATCTTCTCCGGGTCCCGAAGGTCGGCATCGAGGTAGGCGGTGGCGCCTTCCGGACTGGTGGTCAGCAGGGCACGGGCATGCGCCAGGACGACGGGATCATTGTCCGCATAGACGACCCGGGTATCGGGGGCTACCGACTGCGCTATCTCATGCAGGTTCGGGCTGGTCGGGATGCCAGTGCCGATATCCAAAAACTGGCGTATCCCCGCCTCGGCGGCGAGGAACCGCGTCGCCCGCCGCAGAAAACCCCGGTTCTCATGGGCCACCGTCCACGCCTGGGGAAATGCTGCCAGCACCTGCTCGGCRGCTTCCCGGTCGGCGGGAAAATTGTCCTTACCGCCCAAATAGTAATCGTACATGCGCGCAGAGTTGGGTGCATCGGTGCGGAGATCCGTCGTCGCAGCTGTCTCCTTGGCCGCTGATTGAAAGTTCCAGCCGCCGACCGTGCTGTCCTCGTCCGTCACTGACGCCACTTCCGCTGTTCCCTAGTCTTTGGGCTTTTCTTGTGTCCATGCAAGGTTTCGACGATCCGCAGACGGTGGTGCGCTGCGTGGAGGTCCGCCTGCCCCACCGGACCTTGTCAACGGCGGGGCGGGCGACGGTGGACATGCCTGGCGCGGGTCACGCTTTGCCGAGGATGCGGTTGATCGTCGAGCCGCAGACAGGGCATGAGCCTCGGGCCATCCGCCGGCGGGACTCGCTGATCCGGACCTCGCCGGTGTAGTGGCGTTTCTCCTTGCATTTGAGGCAGTAACCCTCGTAGCTGGAGGTGCTGTCGGACACTCGGACTCCCTTCCGGGTCCGCCCCCGGTTGTGGTCGCCGGATTGGACGGGCTGGTTGATAACGCTCGTGACGGTGATGGATTTGGAAGCAAAGGACTGGCGCTGTTGCGAGCGTTGCGTTGTGTCACGCCTCGCTGTCGATGGCCGCGTGGCAGCCGACCATGGCGTCGGTAGTGGGCTGATCGTCGTGGGCTCGGTCGGGTGCCAGCGCTGGCACGGCTCGATGGCTGGCGGAACGCGGGCTAGCGTTTCAAGGAGCCGGGCGCGAGTCATTCCCCGAGGAGCGAAGAGGTGATTCGGGGTCGCGCGCCCTGCCTGACCTGCACCGAGACCGTCGGTGAGCCGCATCCTCTTCACACCGATTGGCGCKAAACGCTCCCGCGCGAGGGACGCATCCCGCGCGGTGCGGCGCGCCCACCGGCATGCCCGTGTCCTGAGACTCCGCGACGAGGCGCGGCGGCCTAGCCGCCCGAGACCGCCGACCTGCGAAGATCGAGATAGGCCACGTTGGTGCATGCTCTGGGCCTAGCGGCCACCGGGGAGAGCGCACGGTGCGTGCGCCAAATAAGAACGCTGAACAGCAATATTGTGTCGTGCGGGTCAGTGTTCGTCGGCGCGGCGACGAGGTTGATTGTTCTCGGGCGCTGTAGGAGTCCCCGGGAACCGCAGCCAGGCCGCTCGTCGGGCGGCGAGGACGGGGATCGTGCTGACGGTGACGTCGTCGAGATCCTGCCAGTAGAGGCCCTCCGGGCGGTGGGGTGGCCCGCAGGTGATGGTGCGGGTGGGGGTGACGATGAGGTCGACGCTGAAATCGTGGCGGGTTTCCGGGAGGTCGTCATCGACGACCTGAAGGTCATGGACCGTGGTGACGATGATGGTGGTGGACTGGATGAGCCCGGCTTCCTGGAGAAGCGCGAATTCGAGGTCGGAGTAGCCGGCGCCTTTCCCGAGCCGAACGCCGGCTCGGTTGACCGCGACGCTGCCGCACACGACGATGTCGACGGGGTCCATGTCGTCCACGCCGACCGGGTCGGCGATGGTGGCGGCGACGTGCCGGTCGGCGGCCTGCTCGGGAGGCAGGGGCAGCACGGCGGGGTCGAGACGGTAGAACGGCAGCGGCTCGGCCAGTCTGGGCACGGCCATGTAGACGGTCTTGCCGTCGCGCAGCGCGTGGGCGCGGACGGGTTGCTGCGCCCGATCGGGCACAGCCTTCACGACGTGCGCCGAGGTCCACGCGGGTAGGGCGGCCAGCCGCGTGGCGGCGACCTCGGCGCCGGTGAACGCGGGGATATACCCATGGACGCCCGGTGGCGCGGCCTGTTCGCCTTCCAGAAGGGCCCAGATCCGGTCGCGGACCTGCTGTTTGGCGTCGTGGACGTCGCGGTTCATGGGGTTGTAGGGACTGGGGGCGCCATGACATCGAGGAGACGGTCGCAGGCGTCGCGGACGGCCGGCACATGGCGCCAGGGCCCCAGTTCCCGGCTGATCGTGAACGCCATCGTGATACCGCCGCCGCCCCGCGTGYGGGTGACCACATCGAGGGCCTGGCTGAAAGCGTGCGCGGCCTCGTCGGGTTTGCCTTGGCGGATCTGGGCGAGCGCAAGGTTCCCCAGGACGATCGCGTCGGCCTTGGCCGGGTTGTGAAGGTGGGAGTAGGCGTGTCCCAGGAGCTCCTCGGCCGTCCTCGGCTGGCCGAGGAAGAGGTAGCAGGAGCCGGCCATGCGGGGGATGTGCCTGGGCGAGTACAGGTAGCTCGCCTCGTMCGCGGCGTCGGTCCTGCCCAGAAGGTGTTCGGCGTGGCCGAGCAGCTGTTCGCACTCGGCGGTGTCGCGTTGCATCGCGTACGCCTCGGCGGCGTGCAGGGCGGCCAGCCCGGCGAGGACGTCGCTGGAGCCTTCGGTCACCGCCATGCACCGGCGAGCGAGATCGAGCGCCGTCTGTGGGGCCCGCTCACCGTGCAGAGCGACGATCGTGGAGCGCAGCAGCGCGAGTCCTTCCGCGATCGGATTGCGCAGCTCCCGGCCTGCGGCGGCGGCCCGGTCCAGATAGGTGTGGGCCTGGCGGTGGTCGCGTCGCTGGGAGGCATCCCAGACAAGCTGGCCCATCAGGATCGCCGCCTCGGCTTCCGCGGTCAGCAGTTCCCGGCGCAGCCGCATCGTCGGTGTCTGGGAACGCAGATAGCTCACGAGAGTGAGCAGCTGGCCTGCCTCGGGCAGCAGCTCTGTCGGCGGCGTGCGGTCGTACTGGGCATCGAGGTCTTCGACCCGCTGGCGCAGGAGCGCGATCGTCACCAGATCCACGGATCGGGGCTGGTCGCGGACATGGCGGAGACGCTCCTCGACCGGCTCGTGCTGACCCACTGCCAGGACAGGCCAGGTCACAAGATCGAAGGCCGGGCCGCGAGCCGGTCGGTCCCGCGAACGGTCGGCTGCGGATCGGGCCAGGGGCGGCGTTCCGGCCAGGGCCCGACTTGGCGGCGCAGACGGGGCCGGGGCCGGCGCGGAGGCGCCCATGCTGGTAAGGAGAAGCYGATCTGAGGGGCTGAGATGGTCGTGGTCGTCGAGGTCGAGCAGGGTGTGAACATCGGTGCCGTAGACGCCGGCGAGCAGGGCCAGGGTCTGGGGCATGAGCCGGCGCACGCGTGACCGGGGGAAGTTCTCCAGCTCGCTCAGCTTCGGCTCGGTCATCGGTGCTTTGCCCGTGGGGTCGAGCCCGTGTTCGGCGGCGTAGGCGTTGATCCGGTCCGCGGCCTGTGTCAACGTCCAGCCGAACGCATGCCGATGCGCCGCCCGAGGGCGAAACCGGTAGCGGCGGGCGAACTCCGCGGCGATCTCCTGATGCGTCATCCCGCGATCCCGCATCCGACTGCGCAGGTCGTCCTGTTCGGCGCGCAGGCTGGCCTTGGGCCTGGACATCCGGGATATCCCCTCGCCGGCGACAGGCTCTCCCGGCGGAGAGCCCGCAAAAGCAATCAGTCCGTCTCACGGTAGCCGTACGGTCACGTCGCCCGCGGCGTGGCCTGGTCGGTGCCTGGCCGTCGCGCGTGGTCTCGCCGAGTTGGGCGACTGTCGCGGTGCACGTGAACCGGCAGCACGGGGCGTTCACCACCGCGGCCGGTTGCAGTCAGGCGCAGGGCGGGGCCGGCACGCTGCGTCGGCGCGCTCGGGCGGTGTGACCGCCGACACGATCCTGGTTACCGGACGATCACATCTCGCGTACCAGGAGGCGCCGCTGGCTCGAAGCAACGGCCGCCTCCATGAGAGTTTCTCCAGGTCAACAGGGGTTCGATTCGACGAACAGCTTCTTCGTCGCCGCAGGAATGACCGGCCGTCGCCGTCAGGACGATGGTGTAACGGTTCCCCTATGCCTACGGTCAGTGAGGGCCGCCCCCATGATGAGGATCGACTGCGCGACGCCCTGTAACCCCCGTCTCGGGGCCAGCCCCGGACCGGACGACAGACCGGGACGGCCGCGCCGATCGCCGAGGGGCGCCCTCGTCGGAGCAGGACGATCGTCGCGGGGGCGGTCCTGATGGAGCCGGAGACGTTCGCMCCAACGGCGCCCGAGGGCCCGAACGTGGCCAGGGTCTACGACTACTTCCTCGGCGGGGCACACAACTTCCCCGCCGATCGGGAAGCCGCGGCGCGGGTCATCGAGACGTGGCCGCAGATCCGAGACACCACCCGGGTCAACCGTCTGTTCCTCGGTGAAGCAGTCCRCTTTCTCGCCGGCGAGGTCGGCCTTCGCCAGTTCCTCGACATTGGCTCCGGCATGCCGACGATGGGCAACGTCCACGAGGTCGCCCAACAGGTCACGCCGGACGCCTGCGTCGCCTACGTGGACCACGACCCCGTCGCGGTCGCGCACAGCCAGATCCTGYTCGCGTCCAATCCAAAGGCGCTGGCGGTGGAAGCCGACTTGGCCCGGCCCGAGGAGATCCTGACCCACCCGGAGATCACCGGCCTGCTGGACCTGTCCCAGCCGGTCGGGCTCCTGCTCGTGGCGATCCTGCACTTCTTCCCCGACGACACCGACCCGCAACGGCTGGTCGCCTCTCTGCGCGACGCCCTTCCGGCGGGCAGTTACCTGGTCTTGACCCACGCCACCGGCGACGGGCAGGGCAGGGACGTCGCGGACGCGGCCGAGGTGTACCGGCGCACGACCGCGCCGTTCCAGCTGCGCGACCGGGACCAGGTGACGGGGTTCTTCGACGGCACCGAGCTGGTCGAGCCCGGCGTGGTCCTGCTCCCGGGCTGGGAGGACGACCGGCAGCGCCGGGCGACGACGGCCGCCGGACGGCTGCCGGTCTACGCCGGCGTCGGTCGTATCCGATGAGCCCGCCGCCGGGCTGCTCGACCTGCTGGCCTGCGGCCGACGTCCGCCGGCTGGTGGAGCACGCCGAGGGACGGATCGCCGCCGCGACCGCCGCGCTGTGGCCGCGGACCGAGACGACGTTCGGACCGACGCTCACGGCTGGCAGCGCGATCCTGCGCCAGGTGCACGTCGGTCCCGAGACGCTGTGCGCGACGCTGCGCCCCGCGGGCACACCGCTCACTGGCGTGGTGCTCGGCGACTGCGGCGACCTCGCCGCCGTGCTGAGCGACGAGGCGGGCGACGCGGACGCGACGGCCCAGGAGGACGCGACCGCCCGGGAAGCCGAACAGCTCACCGCCCTCGTCGCCTACAGCGGTCTGCGGGTCGCCGGCCCGATCGCCACGGTACGCGGGGTGATGTTCGCCCCGTGGGTGACCGGCGCCAGCCTGACCAGCAGGCTCCAGGACCGCCCGGCGGCCCTCACGCACCTGCTGACGACGCTCATGGACGACCTGGGTGAACTGCACCGCGACCCACCGGAGCAGCTGCGGCAGGTGGCCGCGCCGACGACCCTGCGAACGCACCCTCGGATTCTCGCCCAGGCATTGGCCCACTCGGTGAATCACCTTCATTCAGCTCCCGCGCAGCCAGCCGGGACCGGCGAGCTGGGCGCGCTGCTGGGAACCCTGTCCCTACGGCTCACGCGGCTGGCCGCCCAGCTCGATCCGTTGCTGGTCACCCGAACCGGGATCGCGTTCGGCGGGCTCACACCACGCCACGTGCTGTACCCGGAAACCTCGTCCCGCCCGGTGCTGGTGTCCCCTGACCTGGGGCCGGGGGGAGAGCCCGCGGACATCGGAACCCTGCTTGGCCACCTGCATCTGCTGGCCCTCGACAGCCCACCGACGGTGCGGTCGGACTTCGTCGAGGGTATCGAGGCGTACCTTGCTGGCCGGGTGGCCGCCCATGGCGCCGAGTGGAACGGCTGGCTGACCCTCGTGATGACGACCTGGGCGGCCACCGTCTACGACACGGTCGTCGCCGCCCTGACACTGCCCGCCGCGCTGCCCCTCGACCCGGCCATCGGCCAGCTGGCGGCTCGTCCGCTGCCGGCGCTGGCCGACGTCAAGACCCTCACCGGTGAGCTGCGCCGGCGAGGCGCTCTGCCCGCGCTGAACGCCACCCTGGCCGCGCTCGCCGGCCGCCCGGCGGACGACGACGACGTCGAGAGGGCCACGACGACCGCGCGGCGCTGAATGCACCGTCGCGGACCCCGCCCACGGAAGGCGAACCTTCATGGTCACGACGCTGCACCGCGCCCCGGTGAGCCGGTCACCGCACAACGAGGGTCACGACCCGCTCGATCGTGACTTCGAGCGGCTTCGAGGCGCCGCGGTCCGCCTGCTCGATACCCACGTCCGTCACGGCGCCGTCTGCGCGGGCTGCGGGCGGCCATGGCCGTGCGACCTGGTCCTGCTCGCAGACCAGAACCTGACGCTGGTCGCCGACACCGCCCCTGCCCGTGCCCCGGATTCCCCGCCCGACCGCCCGACCGCTCCCGCCGACACGGCCGGGGATCACGTGGTCTCTCCGGCCCAGCCTGTCGCGTCCAKGGCGGCTGGCAGTGRCCCTACACCCCCGGCCGCACCCGCAGCGTCAGCGCGAGGGCCGCTTTCCGCSTCCGTGTCAGGAGAATCCGTATGACCACCGTGCTCGCCATAACCCCGTCCACCACGCCTGAGCAGCCTGCCGAGCCGCTGCCGCAGTACATCCGGCACTACCCGGCCCGCCCACAGTCCGTCAGACCCGCCCGCCACGATGTCGCGGCACAGCTGCGCCGCTGGGGCCTCGACAGCCTGATCGACTCCGCGACCTGCGTGACATCAGAATTGATCACCAACGCCTACGCCGCCTCCCACGAGGCACGCYGTCCCCACGGTGAGCAGGACACCAGGTCCCGGATCGGGATGCGCCTGACCTACAGCCACCGCGACCTGATCGTGGAGGTGTGGGATGGCGGCCCAGGCCGCCCAACCCGCCGGACCGCCGGGCCCGACGCCGAAAACGGCAGGGGTCTGCCTCTCGTCGCCGCGCTCGCCCKCGATCTCGGCTACTACCCAGTCCGCGTCCGCACCCCCGACGGCTACCGCACCAAAGGAAAGATCGTCTGGGCGGCGCTCGCCCACGACCTGCCACCCATCCARCACCTTCCGGACAAGCCGGCCGAGGATCTGCCGCGCCGTGACCCGCCGCCCCCCACCAGCGACGGCGGACCGGATGCGGACATCTTCGACCACGCGCTGCTGCAACGCGTCCTCGACGCCCTGCGCAACCTGGGCGACGACTGGACGACGATCACAAACTCGGGCGACCCACGCGACGGCGAACAGGTGACGACCCCGTGAGCGAGCCTGTGGACGCCGCCTGCCCACCGTGGTGCGACCAGCCAACCGGCCACCTCCAGGTAGAGCCGGCAGGCCCCGGCGACTACCACATCTCCGCGTTCATCGTGATCGACCTGCCAGAGATCGCCGGGATACGCGAGGGCACCGCCGTCCAGGTGGCCATCGAACAGTACGTGACCTCCACGACCATCTACGACCCCCTGATCTCCCTCGCTGTCGGGGACGACGACCCCGACAGCGAGGCCCTCACCCTCGACGAAGCCGACGCTCTCRCCACCGCCCTCAGCCGGGCCGTCACCGCGGCCCGCGACGCTCCAGCACACCCGCCCTCGAAACAAGGGGCGGTACCCAGACCACCGGCCGGAGAACAACCGTGACCGTCGACTATCCCCACACCGACAGCCCCGCCATCGTCGACGCCGACCTGCCGGGTCAGGCCGACGTGGGTTTGCTCAGTGCGCTCGTGCACGTCCTGGCGCCCCGTCTGTTCGCGATCGTCGCCGAACCCTCCTACGGCGATATCCACGTCGTCGCCTGGGGACTGCGCTTCGACGGCTACGTGGCCCTCATCAGCACCGATGGACAGATGGTCGGCAGCTTCTCCTCGTTTTCCCCTCCCCGGTCCGGGTCCCGGCCGCGATTCCGTCGCGGCCGGCGGTGAGGCGGCTCCACGCCGACCCGGACCGCCAACAACGAAGCCACCTCCATGCGATCTCACCGACACACAGTCCCGCCCGCGCTCCGTCCCATCGTTCTGCTCGCGCGTATGCGCGAACTCCTGCCCCCCGAAAAACTGGCGAGTCTGCTCGCCACCTTCACCCCACCGCTCGACCCGACGGACCCCGACTGGGCCGACCTGTGCTCGGCCTTGGACGACTATGACCGGGCCGCACGGCTCGGCCTGGGCTTGGACGAGGCCCGTACCCGCGTCGACATCGCCGCCATGATCATCTATGTGCGCTGTTGCGGTGCCAGCCCCCACGAGTCGGTTGCCACAAGCACCCGGCCGGCTCGATAGAGGTCCGCGAACTCTTGGCCCGTGTGGCGCCGAACAAATCGCACTGCCGCACGTCGTTTCCGCAGATCAGCGGCTTCATAGCAGCCGAAGAAAAGGTTCGCGACGAGGGGAATGTCTCCGCTCATGACGCCGGGCATCCTGGTGGAGCGCCGCGCCCGGCTTGATCTTCGTGCTGTGCGCGCCGTGCCCCTACTGATCCATCGACGCCGGATAGATCCACGACGTCGTAGGGTTGACAGACCGTCACCCGCCGGCCGAGCGGAGGAGAAGCCTGGTGCTCACCTCGGCAACCGACAGCACCGACCGCGACGGTGGAGGCCGAGCAGGCGGCGCGGCACCTGTTTGCCCCGAAATGCYGGCGGAGGACGTGCTCGGGGACCGGACAGGTCCGCGGAGAAAGCATGAGTAGGTCCAGCCGGCGGGCGGAACAGGACGAGCTGCGGGCGCGGATGCGCGCGGCCGGCATGTCCCACGACGAAATCGCCGTCGAGTTCGCCCGCCGCTACGGCTACCGCCCCCGCGCCGCGCACCGCCACGCGCACGGCTGGTCCCAAGTACAAGCCGCCGGACACATCAACAGCCACGCCGCCCAGGTCGGCCTCGACCCCCGTGGCGCCGCCCCGATGGACGGCCCCCGCCTGTCCGAGCTGGAGAACTGGCCGCTCCCCAACAACCGCCGCCGGCCCACCCCCCAGCTCCTCGCGCTGCTCGCCGAGGTCTACGGCACCAACATCCACAACCTCATCGACCTCGACGACCGCGAACACATGCCCCCAGCAGACATGCTGGTCATCACCACCACACGCCAGGACGCTCGGCCAACGCCGCCGACGGGATCACCGGTGAACCTTGCACTGCCCGCGGCCCCGTGTTTCAGCCCCACGGCCCCGTGCGTCCAGTCGGGACGCGGTCATGGTGCGGCCAGGGGGCTGCGTCTCGACGGGCCTGCTGGAAGCATGGAGTGGGTGGACGCTCTCGGCCGCCGCGGGTTCACTCTTCTCGCGGGATCAGCAGTAGTGGCGGGTCTGGCCGGCGCCGGCCGCGCCCGCCACGTCGACCCGGCGCTCATCTCCTACTTCGACGGCCAGCTCCAGGGCCACTACCACGCGGACATGCTGCTCGGCGCCGGCGCCCTGATCGGCACGGTCGCCTCCCAATACGAGGTCATCACGCAACTGCTGGATGCCGCGGACGGGTCGACCCGCCGGGGCCTGGCGAAGGTCGGCTCCTCGTTCGCCGCGTTCGCGGCCTGGCTGTGGCTCGACGCGGGAGACGCGGTCGCCGCGATGCGCTGCCACGACGCGGCCTTGGAACTGGCCCACCGCTGCGGGGAACGCGACGCCGTCGCCTGCGCGCTGGTCGATCGGGCGATGGCCTTCACCGACCTGGGAAACGCGGCGGCCGTGATCGACCTGTGCCAGGCCGCGCTGGGTGACGCCCGGCAGCTGGCACCCGAAGTCCAGGTGTTCGCCTTGCAGCAGCAGGCACACGGCGCGTCGCTGCGCGGTGACCGTCGCCAGGTTGATCTCCTCCTCGATCAGGCCGGCCGGCTCGTGGAGCACGTCGAGGTCGAGGAATACGGCACGGCCTGCCGCCGCACCGACGGCTACGTCGAAGTGCAGCGTGCAACCTGCTATGGACGGCTGGGTCTCGCCGACGACGCTGACCGCCTCTGGCAGCAGATCATCCCCGCTGCCCCGGCCTCTGCCCGCCGGGACGTCGGGGTCTGGTCAGCGCGCCACGCGGTCGCCGCCGCGCGGCAGGGAGAACCAGAGCGGGCGGTAGACCTCACGCGCCAGGCCAGCGCGCTCGCGGTGGAGACCGGCTCCGCGCGGGCCCGGCGAGAACTGGCCGCGGTCGCGGCGGCGATGGCTCCGTGGCGCGCGCACCCCCTCGGCCAGGAGCTCGCCGACGTGCTCACACCCTTCACCACCGACGAGACCGGGAGAGAGCATGGCTGAGGCGCTGACCCGAGACATGATCGACGAACACCTCAAGACCCTGGACGGATGGACGACCGACGGCCGGCGGATCGAACGGCTCTACTCGATACCCCACATCCAGGGCGCCGCGTTCATCGTGCACATCGCCGCGATCCAGGACGAGTTCGGCCACCACTCCGACGCGACACTCGGATACAAGACCGTGCATGTGTCGATCAGCTCCAGCGACATCGGCGGCTACGTCGCCGAACACGACATCGAGCTCGCCAGGCGCATTCAGGAAATCGCGTCAGCGCATGGCGCACGATAAAATAGAACCGGGTATTCGTTCAACGCCGCGAAAGGAGGTAGGCTGTGACGGCGATTCGCCGCGGCGTGCACGAATCCTTTTCGTACGTTCAAAGCCGCCGACACACTGGTGGAGAAGATAGCGGGGCGTTGGAGTGAGTAGGTCCAGCCGGCGGGCGGAACAGGACGAGCTGCGGGCGCGGATGCGCGCGGCCGGCATGTCCCACGACGAAATCGCCGTCGAGTTCGCCCGCCGCTACGGCTACCGCCCCCGCGCCGCGCACCGCCACGCGCACGGCTGGTCCCAAGTACAAGCCGCCGGACACATCAACAGCCACGCCGCCCAGGTCGGCCTCGACCCCCGTGGCGCCGCCCCGATGGACGGCCCCCGCCTGTCCGAGCTGGAGAACTGGCCGCTCCCCAACAACCGCCGCCGGCCCACCCCCCAGCTCCTCGCGCTGCTCGCCGAGGTCTACGGCACCAACATCCACAACCTCATCGACCTCGACGACCGCGAACACTTCACTCCCGCCGACACCCTCTTGATCAGCCGCGTTGATCGCATCGAGCCTGCCGCTGGCCGCATTCTGCCTGCGCCCCGGGCTGCTCCTTCCGCCCGGGGGCTCGTCCAGCCAGGCTCTCCGGCCCACATCGACCGACGCGACTTCGTCACCGCGACGGCTACCGCGCTCACGTTCGGGAGAACCGCCCCGCGGCACGTCGACCCGGCGCTCGTCGACTACTTCGGCCAGCAGCTGGAGGGCCACTACCGAGCGGACGTGATGCTCGGTCCCCGCGAGCTGATCAGTACCGTCACCGTTCAGCACACGCTCATCAGCAACCTGGTGGCGACCGCACGCGGGGAGACGCGGCTGGCCCTCCTGCGCTCCAGCGCGGCCTATGCCTCGCTGATCGGCTGGCTCCATCAGGATGCCGGTGACCTTGAAACTTCGTCCGTCTGGCGGGGCGTCGCTTTGGAGGTCGCACAACGCTCCCGGGACCCGCAGCTCGTCGCCTACGCGCTGCTCAACCACGCATCAGTCCGCACAGATCTTGCTGACGGGCTCGGCGCGCTCGACCTGTGTGGCGCGGTCCTGGCCGACGCCGGTCGACTCAGCCCGAAGATGCGGGTCCTGGCGCTCCAGCAGCAGGCCCACGGCGCGTCACTCGTCGGAGACCGCGCCACCGTCGACTCCGCCCTGGACCAGGCGGCTCCGCTCGTCGAGAGATGCGACGACGGCCTGCCGTGGGGCAACGCATGCCGTCGCACGTCGGCCTACCTGGAGGTGCAACGCGCCACCTGCTACGGACGCTTGGGCCTGGTTACGGCCGCTGCCGGCCTGTGGCGGCAGATCCTCGACACGACGCCTGCCAACGCCCGGCGAGACCGCGGTGTTTTTCTCGCCCGGCAGGCCACCGCGTGCGTCCAGAGCGGCGACGTCGGGCGCGCGGTCGATGCCGGGCGACTTGCGGCGGCCCTGGCGGTGGAAACTGGGTCCGTGCGGATTCGCCGCGAGCTCGCCGGCCTACGACAAGCGGCGCAACCCTTGAAAGGCGCGGCCGTCGGCCGCGACATCGATGAGATCTTCGCCCCGGAGAAGGAGACCTGACGTGGCGGACGCTCCCGTGCCCCTGGCCGACGACGAGATCGAGGCGCAGCTGCGCGAGCTATCCGGCTGGGCCCGTGCTGGCCAGGAGATCACCAAGTCGTTCCGCGTCCGTTACCACGGTGGAGTCGCCCTGATCGTGCACGTTGCCGACGTCGAGCGGCTGATCGGCCACCATGCGGACATCGACCTGCGCTGGGATAGCATCCGCTTCGGGATCACCACCCACGACGCCGGGCATCAGATCACCACCGCCGACTTCGATCTCGCACGGCGCATCGAGGCCATCGCCCAGGCCCACAATGCCGAACCGCTCTGACTTGACGGCGCATTGTCCCCTCGATGTCCGCGGTCCGTATCGTGATCGAAATGTTGTCGGTCCGGCGCGTCGAGAGTGCGAGACGCCTCACCCAGGTGCTGACCATTCTCGACCGGCCGGCCTACCGAGGGCAGGCACTCGCCGTCGGGCTGCGCGATCAGATCAGAGATGGTGGTGCGGTCCCGGCCTACGGCAGCAAATCCCTCGGCCGCCGGCTATGAAGGAGACCAGGTCTCGTGACGCCCCGCCGGATTGGGCTGCTACACCCGGGGAGCATGGGCGCGCGGATCGGCGAGATCTTGCGGACCGCAGGGCACGAGGTGCTGTACTGCCCCACGGGACGAAGCCCGCAGACGTTGCAACGGGCCCAGGATGCCGGCCTGCTGCCCGTCAGCCGCCTGGACGACCTCTGCGRCAGCACCGAGATCCTGATGTCGTTGTGTCCACCGGAGGCCGCGCTTGACGTGGCACGGGCGGTGGCCGCGGCGGGGTTTACGGGTCTGTACGTAGACGCCAATGCCGTCAACCCGGAACGTATGCGCGCCATCGAGCGGCTCATGACCGCTGCGGGCGGCACCATCGTTGATGCTTGCCTCATCGGCCCGGTCCCGACACGGCAGGACACCACACGCATGTACCTGGCCGGGGATGCCCGCCACGCCGGCGAGATCTCCGGGCTGTTCACCGGATCAACCGTGCAGGTCATCGTGTTCGACGGCCAGGTGGGCRCAGCGTCCGCCTTGAAGATCGCCCACTCGTCGTTCGCGAAGACGTCGCGGGTTCTCGCCGCGCTCGCGCACGCACTGGCCGCCGAATACGGCGTCCAGCAAGCGCTCACCGACGAGGCCCGCAGACGAAGCCGACCGGCGCTCGCCGAACCAGACTTCTTCGCCACTGTCGCGGCCCGYGCTTGGCGGTGGGGACCCGAACTCGCCCAAGCGGCCGAGAGCTACCGGACCGTCGGACTGCCGGACGCGATGCTCCGCGGAGCGGAAGAACTCCTCCGCACCTGGTACGAGCATAAAGACATCGAGCACGCCCCGMTCAACCTGCTTCTCCGCGAGCTGCACTCTGGTCAGGACGGCGGGTAATCAACCGGCCGCCTTCCAATGGCCCGGCGAGCGCGTCGCGGAGTCCGCGTTCCGCGGCCAGCGTGGCTGTCGTCATCGCGTCACGGAAGGTGGTCGGGGGAGGTCGCTRGATTCCAGCGGTCTTGACTCGCTMGACTAGGTCGACCCGATGGGCGGGGGAAAGGTGCTGTTGTAGCCGGGGGTGGGCGAGGGCATCAGCCGCGCACCGCCCGTCGTGTCCGTCGCGGAGGCCGGCGAGGATCGCGGACGCAATCCACTTCTGGTCGGTGGCGTCGGTGGCGAGGTCTAGGAGCGTTAGGCCAAGCCGGTTCTGGAATACAGGGTGGGTCGGGTCACGGCTGCTGGCGCGGAGGTCATCGAGCGCCGCTCCGATCGCCTGCGGCTCGCTGCCGTGTCGGCAGAGGATTCCGAGAACGGCGGCGACCGCTCGTTCCCAGGGTGTCGGAGTGACACTGGTGGCGAGCGCGGTGCGTGCGGCTTCGGATTCTCCTGCAAGGTGGCTCGCGAGTATGAGGGTCTGGCGGCCGTCGAGGAGCCGTCGTCCGATGCCGTGGTGTCGGTGGAGGTGGGCAACGGCGTCGTCCCAGCGGCCCGCGCGCGCCAACGCCCGTGTCCCGTCGCCGAGCAGGACGGTCCAGGTAAACCGGCGTGCCCGGAGGAGCGTGTTGTCGTCGGCGAACAACCGCGCAGGGTTGACGGTGACGCCGTCGAGAACGACGGCGGTCGAGGTGCGGACCGCGTGGTGGATTTGGTTGAAGAACGTGTATGCCCGGTCGGGGTCATCGGCACGGAGCTCCAGCCGGCCGAGATTGATCAGCGGTTGCAGTACGGCTGTCGCGAGGGCCGGGGGCTGGGGGCCGGCGTTGTCGAAGACGTGGAACTGGCGCCAGCAGAGATCCTTGGCGAGGTCGGGCAGTCCGCAGTCGCTCGCGAGGAGCGCGGCCTTGTTGAGAGCCTCGGCAGCGTTGGTCGTCCTGCGCGCGTTTCCCGGTGCGGAGTGGGCGAGGTGTTCGATCTCGGTGAGCCGCTGTCGCCGGTCGATGGTCGGTGGACGCGGCCGGGGTACCAGGGGAAACCAGTTCGCCACCGTCTGGGGAAGGGGCGGCGGCGTGGTCGGGCTGGCGGTCATCCGAGGACCACGGTGCTTGCGGCGCGGGCGAGCACTGCCTGTGCGTCGTGGGATAGCCCTGCGCGGTTCCAGTGGAAGATGATGTGGTGCGCGAGGACCGCGCGTAGCCCGCGCTGGAGTGTGCCGTCATGAGCGAGCCGGCCAAGGTCACGGCCGGTGGCGCCGAAGGCACCGATCCAGTGAGCCAGATCCGCGTCCTTGCCCAGGGCGTTGGTGTCTGGCGTCTGTGCGCTCAGAAGGCGGGTCAGGCTGGGCTCCAGGGAACGGCTGTCGCTGACAAGGTCGGGTGGGCAGCGGCGGTGTTCGGCGACCCGGGCCCAGATGTCGCCTTGTTCGTACCAGTCCTGGCCGGCGGAGCGCATCAGGCTCACGCAGGCCAGGATCGACAGCGCTCGGGCGCGGGCGCGGCTGCGGGGCGCGGTCGTGAGCAGGTGGCGGCTGTCCTGGTGGAAGAGCCGGTGCGCGATCTGCATGGCGGGCGGGCCGCCGAAGGCGAAGGTTTCCGGTTCGTACAGGGTTTCGCTCCAGCCGGCAATCCGGCCGCGCTCGCGCAGAGCATGGAGATGGTCGTGGACCGCTTTGGTTGCCGCGTCGTCTACCGGTGAGGTCGGYTGGAAGCGGAGCCGCCAGCAGGGGGACTTGCGGATGAACCACCACGCATCCAGCAGATGATCATTTTCGGCGGCCACCAGCGCGGCGCCGAGGTCCCGGCCGGCGGCATCGGCCTGGGCGTAGTCGGCGAAGTGCATGGTRGCCTGCCGCCAGGGGTGGCGCGGCGAACACCCGTCTTCGTCGTTTTGAGGTGCGTCGTCGATGCACGGGCGGGGGTCGGAGTCGTTGCGGATCATCGGTTCTCTCACGCGAGGAGCAAGGCGGCGTCCCACCCGGTCACGGGGGCGGAGCCGAGGGCCGCGGTGTGCAGGGCAAGCGCCACCCCGGCCAAGCCATCGAGAAGCTCCGGGTCGTGCGGCGCGGTGGGGTATTGGTCGAGCAGCCGGGCGACGAGGGTGGGCAGGAGCTGGGCGAGTTCGGGTGTGGTGGCGTCGGCCGCGACCCGGGATGTCGTGTGGACCAGCCCTGCCAGGCCGTGGCACAAGCCGATGTCGGTGGTCAGTTCGAGGCGAGCCGCGTCGTCGAGACATGCGTGCAACGCGGTTTCGGCCTTCTCGCAGCGCCTCGGGTCACTGGTGGCGAGTCCAGCGAGTTGGTACGCACGGGCAATCCCTGGGGTGCCGTAGCACCAGGACAACCGCTGCTGCCTGACGTCATGGCCCGGTGTCGGGGTGACGATGCCCGGCCAGCCAGYGATGCCAGGCTGCTGGTGCCCGTCGAGCCAGGCGCAGATCCGTTCGATCGCTTCCCGGTGGCCGTCGACCTCGGTGCCGCGGCTGTTGGCTAGTGCGAGCAGGGCGAGGCAGGCGGCGATGCCGTGGGACATTCCGGCATTTCCATGACCGTGTGGGTAGTCACGGGAGGATGCGCCGCTGGGGTCGAGGTCGGTCCACCACCCGGGTAGTCCGTCTCCGCTGGCAGGGGGCTGAGTGAGACGGACGAGGTGGGTCAGGACATCGGTGATGATCGGGTGCTGGCGGCGTAGGTGGTAGCGGCCGAGGCCGGCGAGGCCGCGGATGAGGTCGAATTCGGCGAGCGGCGGGCGGAGGCCCGCGCGGAGGCGGGCGTCAGCCGCGGCAAGTCGTCGCTGTGTGACCGCGATGGTCGCGGTGTCGAGTGTGGTGACCGCTTGGGTGAGCTGGTCTGGGCGGCCTGCGGCGTCGAGTACGAAGGCGAGGGTGGGGGCGCCGAAGTAGAGGGAGGCGTTGGGCCCTGCGCTGGCTGGGTCTCGGGTTGCCGCCCGTAGCCAGGCGTTGGCGATGGCGGGGTCGCCGTGGCCGGTGCGGGCTCGTTCGAGGTGGAGCAGCGCGATGCCGGCTGCACCGCCCGCGAGGGACTGGCCTCGCCGCCGGCCAGGGCCTCGGGGAACGGCGGCGGGGTCGGCGAGCTGGTCCGCGATTGCCGCTGAGGCGGCCAGTGCCCGGCTGGAGAGCGTGTCGCGGCCGGTGTCTTCCGCGGTGCCTGGATTCATGCCATCTCCCGGCGGCGGAGAACGCTGAGCGCAACGGCGCGGGTGAGGCGGGCGCAGTCGCGCTCTGCCTGGACGGACGGCCCCGTCATCCGGAACTGGTGGAGGTGCATCAGCGTCGGCAAGAGGCCGCGGGTCGTGAGTCCGTCGCCGGCCGAGGTGAGCGCCGTCTGATAGTCGGCGAGCCTCGCCCGGCGGCGCGCCCAGGCGGTGAGGATCTCCTTCCCGCCCGGCAGGGTGTGCATCGTCGCCTGGCTTTCGCGCGGGTCAGCGAGGTGAACGGCGGCGTCGTGCTGCGCGCGGTCGATCGGCGGTCCCTGCGTGCGTGGTAGCTGCTCGACGAGCCAGCGGGCGGCGTCGTCTCCGGGTAGGCAGCCCGCGGCGAGGTCGAGCAGGCTCACGGCGACCAGCGCATGGGGGTGGGTGGCACCGCGGGCGGAGGCTGCGAGCTGGGCGAGTGCGGCGGTGGAGTCCGCGGCGAACAGCGTCTCCGTGGCGGCGAGCGTCGAGGCGCCGCCGAAGCGGCCGGTCTCTGGAAGGTAGGTGTCGAACTGGAGCTGGTCCAGTAGGCCGGCTTGGCGCAGTGCGGTCGCCCAGCGGCCCACTCTCCGGGCCGCGTCGCCGAACCCGTCAGGGTCGATGAGGCGGATTCGTAGCCGCAGATGTGGGGCTGGGTCCTGGTATCGCTGGAACCACCACAGCGGCGGGGTGTCCCAGTGTTCCCACAGGCTGGCGAGGCGTTCGGTGAGGATGGTGACCTGACGGTCGGGCTGGGCGTAGAGCTTGGCGTACAGCCAGGCGCCGTCTCCGGGTAGATGGGCGTCCGCCGAGGTCGCGATCCGCGCCGGGCGCCGTGGGCGCGGTACCTCCGCCGTCGGGGTCGGAGGTGCGGCGAGCGGGAGGACGATCTCGTGGGTCCGCCCGCCGATCCATCCGGCTGCGTCAGGCGGCGGTGCTTCCCGCAGGGTTGCCCGCGTGGCGCGGCCCAAGTCTGCGCGCAGCAGGTGGAGGTGGGCGGGCTCGGTCAGATCGAGCAGGAGGCGGCGGTCGTCGCTGCCGAGGAAGACCTGGTCGGGAACGCCCCATTGGTCCCGCCAGGCCGCGAGGTCGTCGCTCCACCGGGCGAAGGTGGCGTCCGGTCCGGGCAGGTCAGCCGGGGCCAGGAGCCAGCGGGCCGGGGCGAGGATCGTCCGCCCGTGGCGCAGGCGTGGCAGGAACGGCAGCCGTCGGGCCGCGCCCCAGGAGAACGGCGCGCAGGGGGCGGCGCGGGAAGTGCCGATCTCGCTGAGGAACCGGAGCAGGGGGTGTCCGTGACGGGTGWGTTCGACGGCGTGGAACGCGACCGGCTCCACCGGTCGGCCCAGGGACAACGAGACCAGCCACAGACCCGAACCGTCTGCGGTGACGGCGAGGTCCGTCACGGGGATCATCCCGCGGTCCGGCGGCTGGTACTCGCCGAGCGCGATGAGATGGTCCAGGATGCGCGGCGCGCGGGAGACGTTYGCAGCGGTGGCCGACAGCGTGCCACCCGACAACTGGACGAGAAGTGCCCCCGGCTGGCGGGTCGGCAGCGCGCGAAGTGCCGAGGTCATCTCCTCGCGGTCGGCCTCGTTGGCGAGGTCGAGGAAGCGGCCCAGAGTTGTCCCGGCGGCCCGTGAGACTCCCTCGACAGCGAGGTCGAACGCGCCGCGTTCCACCGCGCGGCGGTCTGCTGCGTGCAGCCGAAACCGCAGCTCCGTGTGGGGCTGGCAGGTCCAGCCCACCGCGTCGCTCGTGCGGAGCAGCGCGAGCGACTCGGCATCAAGGGTGACTTCGCGGTCTCGGCGGGCCGCCGCGGTCTGCGCCAGGGCAAGCAGCAGCGCGTCGCGGTCCGAGAGCGGGCCGGCCGTTGCCGGGCCGAGTGTGGTTCCCCGGTATCCGGCGGGCAGGCCGAGCCCGGTTTCACAATTGATCAGGGAGTTGACCGGCACGAACGCGCCGGCACCAAAGCGCTCAAGAAATCGATCATGATAGTCGCGCCAGGCGGCGTTGCCCCGGGGTGCCGGCGCGAGCCGGACCAGCAGGTCGACGGCTGCTTCTACCTCTCGGAGGAGCAGCCGAGGCAGTTCCAGCCCGACGCCGGCCCGCATGTCGAGGGCGATGGGAGGCCGGCGCCCGGAGGGGCTTGAGGTCGGGGCTGCGGTGTCTGGGGTCGCCGGCTGTGACGTCCACGGTTCCGTGATGTCGGCGAGCCCGCGAGAGCGGCGGCGCAGGGCGTCCACGAGATCGGCCGCCTCGGGTACCGGGTCGGCACCGATCGCCCGCAGCGTCGCGAGGACCGCGCCGAGCGGGTCGAGTTCGGTGGACGGTGGCCGAAGCCCGGACAGCAGGAACCGCCGCTCGACCAGTGTCGAGAGCATGCCTCGAAGCACCCGCGCAGGCGCGGCCGGGAACTCGGTGCCGAGCTGGGCGGCCAACGTCCCGACGAGAACGGGTCCGGCCGCAGCCTTCATCACCGCCGCGACAGCCTGTGTGTATCGGACCGAGGTCTCGGCTGTGGACACCTCGGCGTCGCTCCCGRCTCGCGGGCCCTCGAACGGCAGTACCAGCCGACCATCACGAACGAAGGMGAGATCGTTCGCGCGGACGGGCAGGACGTCGAGAACACCCGGAACGCCTTCGAGCTGGTCAAGCACATCGAACAACCACGCCGTGTCCACCCGTGCCAGCATGCGATGGTGYGTCGGGTCTTCATACACGGTGAGCGCGGTACCGGGCCGGGCCGGGCCGACCCCGGCGAACAGGCCGAACGGTGTAGCTCGGCTCACCAGCCGTAACCGGTACCGCATGAGCGACAGCACGGCGCTACGTGCCTGCCGTGCGGGTAGATYGCCGCCCGCGCACACCTGGGCGATCCGGCGCGCGAGCACTGGGCTCGCGGCCTGCACGGCTGCGGCGAACGGCGCACACGCCCAAGCCTCGCGCAGYCACTGGCACCACCGCTCGGTCTCCTCGCCCCCGTCCCCAAGGTCAGGCCAAGGCAGCGCGGCCAGACCTGGCATCGGTTCGGCCACCCGAACGACACCCGGGCCAGCCACCCTGTACAGCGCGTCGCTGGCCCGAGCGCCGAGCCCGGCGACCTGCGGGCCGCTCGCCAAGTCGGAGTCGCGGACCTCTGACGGCGTGGCTCGCGGGATCGCCGAGCGTGGTGCAGCGGACCCGCCTGGGTCGCGAATGGTCGGCATGGTCGTCATTCCTGTCCGGCGAGCCCGGTCCGGCCAGGCAGCTTGTCGGCCGGACCGGGCTCAGGTCATGTTCCGGCCGGGTTCAGTCGCCAGGGCAGGTGTTCGGGCAGGCGCTCTGGCAGGTCGTGCCGCAGCCGTCGTCGGTCATGCGAATCAGCTCCTCGACGAGCTGGCCGGACTCGACCACCGTCACGTCGAGGTCGAACTCGTCGAGGTCAAGCGCGGAATCGGGATCGACGACCGGCGCGGGGGCGTTCTGGGGGGTCACGGAACCTCCTTGAGAAGGAATAGGGAATAGAGACATCGCCGTGGCCGTGCTGGCGCCTACGGCCGGATGGCCACGCCAGCCGGGAGGGCGTGTGCCCTCCCGTGAGGCGCCAYGACGGTTCCCGCACTCAGACGGGAACCTCCGGGCCGGACGGCCAGGAGACGACGACACGCCGATGAGGGCGATCGAGAAACACGCCGCCGGCGGGCAGCGCGGCGTCCGGAGTACCCGCGGGGAATGCCTCGATACGGGCCGGCCGATCGGCCTTCCACGCGCGGATCCGTTCGATGAACTGGGAGGTCAGCAGCTCGGCGGCGGGACCCTGGGCCTGAACGCCAAACTCGCGGGACACACGGCCGGGAACCTTCGCACTKAGCGAGAAGTAGGCGAGACTGCCTTTTCCTACGACCGCCGGCATGCCGAGGCTCCACGCGTGGGCGACTGTCCCCCGCGTGACCGCAGCCTGCCGGGCCAGCAGCAGACCAGAGTTCTCCAGGCCGACCGCGAGCCACAGCAGCAGGTCATCGAACGGTTCTTCGCCGCTGTGGACACCCGACCAGGTCTTCACCCGCGGCCAGGTCAGCGCTTGGCGGACCTCGTCCACGTCCACCGGGGCCGCGTCGTCCAGCCGGACCACGACATCGTCCCCGTCCAACGCCAGCACCTGCTCCGGGAAAGCCCCAGCACCCGCGAGCGGGACAAAACTACAGACCTGGGCGTCGTGGCCAACCAGCCGCCCGCCGTCGGCCTCGAACACGACCGAGCGTGTCTGGCCCCGCAGCCGCAGCGGCACAACCAGCCGGCCGCCGGGCGCGAGCTGGTCCGTCCACGCGGAGGGAATGTCACGGACCGCCGTCGTCACCAGCACCAGGTCATAGGGCGCGTGGTCGGGCACGCCACCCTCGGCGTCGGCCAGCACCACCCGCACCCGGCCATAGCCCRCCGCGTCCAGACAACGCCGGGCGCGCTCGGCAACCCCGGGCAGAATGTCGACGGTAGTGACCTCGCCTGTCTCGCCGACGAGCTCCGCGAGCAGCGCCGCGTTGTAGCCCGCCGAACCGACCTCAAGGACCCGCATCCCCGGCRCCACCCGCGCCTGCTCCAGCATCATCGCCTGGATGTGCGGCGCCGACACCGTACTGACCATCCGACCCACCGCGTCGCGCACCGGGACGACCGTCCCTGTAGCCGCGTACGCCGCTGCCAGATCTGCGCCCGGCGCGAACAAATGCCGCGGCACCACGRCCAACGCACGCGCCACCCTCGGGTCACGGACCGCGCCGAGTTCCCGCAGCTCGYCAACCATGGCCGCGCGCAACACAGCAGCCGCGGTGGAACTCTCCTCATGCTGAATGGTCATCGAATCCTCACTGCGGGATTGGACAGCGGCCCGTGGCCTGGATGCCCGGGGCATTCGCCTTTGGCTGCGGAATTGGTCTGGGAGGGACACCCCCATCGCGCTTCGGGGAGTACCCGCCCGGCGGGCTGTGCGTGTTCTGTTCTCGACGCGCAGCGCAGCGCAGCACGCAGGCACAGGCGGCAGGGGCGCTCTGTGACTTTAGGAATGCAGGGGCCTGCGGAAGAACGGTCAGTCGCTGGTCGTCGTGTAAACTGACGGACCCGTGTTACYGGAGCCGCGCTCATCGTTGGTGTTGGGTGGCGTCGCCACTCGCCAGAGGGCCGGCGTCGACTAGGCGCAGATTCAGCTCGTACTCGGGGTCCATCAGCGGGTTCCCTCTGCGTCCTCCACTCATGCGGACCGCCGCGCCTCAGGCGGCCGTCGTCAACGTGGACGATCCTTCCAGCAAGGCGGACCGACCCGAAGACCTCCTCCACAGCCCCTCGCTCTCTCGCGCCGGCCGAGCTGACCAGTGTGGGCGTGACCGCCGTGTTCCTCCAGGGAGTCGCTCCCACCACGATTGCCAGGCGACAGTCGATCTGACCCACCGGGAGTGACTGACCTGAGGCGGGGCCATGTGCGGTGTCGTGTGCGAGCCCGCCGGCCGTCATCCGATCTGGCCCCTTTCTAGCGGAGAGACCGACTCCCACGCCGTTCGGCTCGCGGGCGAGCCGACAAGATGCCAGATCGGACGCCGTGGGAACCAGCCCAGGCCAGATCGGATGACGGAAAGCCAGCGACAGGCCACATCGCTGACGCATGGCCAGAAACGGCGACGCCTGACAACGATCGCCGACGCGGGGACGCAAGTCATTCCCTCCACTACGAACATCCTGTTCACCCCTTCGCAGAGCCGCTGACCTGCGAGAACACTGCCGCGCGCGTCGCTTTGTCCGTAGCGACCATGCCGATTCGTTCCGGAGGAGCCCACAAGGACACGACCGTGCTCGTCGCCCAGATCGTGCCGAGGAGCCAGCAGCCTGTGGCCTAGTCCGCCCTCGCGGGCGCCGCGACCGGCACGACCGCACGATGCCGTGACTTCGATCCGCTCAGCCCTTCTGTTCTGGCCGTGCGCCGACGACTACGGTTGCGATGGCGGTCGGTGACCGAAGCCCGAAACGGATTGCCGTCCACGGCCAGGGAAGGGGCACAGCGGCATGGGCAAGACCAGCCAGCGCGTCGAGCAGGAAGAGCTGCGGGCGCGGATGCGCGCGGTCGGCATGTCCCACGACGAGATCGCGACCGAGTTCGCCCGCCGTTATAGCTACCGTCCCCGCGCCGCCCACCGGGTCGCGCACGGCTGGACCCAGGCGCAGGCCGCTGGGCACATCAACGCTCATGCCGCCCGGGTTGGCCTCGACCCGGGCGGCGCCGCTCCGTTGACCGGGCCGGGGCTATGCGAACGGGAGCTGTGGCCGCAACCGAACAACCGCCGCCGGCCCACACCGCAGTTCCTCGCGCTGCTCGCCGAGGTCTATGGCACCAGTATCCACAACCTGATCGACCTCGATGACCGCGAACAGATGCCCCCAGCAGACCTGCTCCTCATCAGCACGATCCGCGTGGAGGGCGTGCCCGCGAGCGCTGTCGGTTCCCTTGCGCGCACCAAGGCGGTGGACGTCGAGGCGCCGCTGATGACCGCATTGAACCGGCAGCAGTTCCTGCTCGCCGTGTCGATCTCGGGGGTTGCCGCGGTGACGCCCCGACAACCGGCCGCGCCTGCCGTGTCGGTAAACACCAGTAGGGCACCGGCCGGGGACGATCTTCTTGCTGATCTGCGGGAGGCCGTCACGGTTCCAGCGGAGTGGTCCGCTGACCCTGGCGTGACCTCGGCGGGTGCCTTTGCTGACCTTGAGGCGCGGGGGCGGGAGTGCCACAACCGGTATCAGCGGGCCGACTATGCTGGGGCGGCGCGGCTCCTTCCCGCGGTGGTGCGGGGTATCGACACGCTGGTCGCTGATTCGCCGGCGGGCGTGGACCACCGCGCGGTCCGGCGGTCTCAGGCTGTCGCGTACATCGCTGCCGCCAAGCTCGCGACCAGGACCGGCGACCACGATCTAGCGTGGCTGGCCGCGGACCGTGGTCAACACGCGGCGCTCGCCGCCGACACGCCAGTGCTTCTGGCGACCGCACGCAGGCAGATCGCCTGCGTCTTCCACGACACAGGGCGGCTGGCCGACGCCGAACGGGTCGCCCTCAGCGCACTCGACGCCCTGAACCGGCGGCGAGGCGACGAGGACCACCCCGACATCGTTTCCGCGCGGGGCGCCCTTCTCCTGCTCGCGGCGATGACCTCGGTCCGTCAGGGTGAGCGGGCGCAAGCCCGCCGCCGGCTCACCGCCGCGGCCGAGCAGGCGGGCACGCTGGGCCGGGACGACAACCGGTTGTGGTCGGCGTTCGGGCCGACGAACGTGGCGATCCACACCCTCACCGCGGCCCTGACGCTCGACGATCCGACGGAGGCGGTCGCCGTCGGCGAACAGATCGACACGCGTCTGCTGCCTCCCCCGCTGGTGGGCAGGCGTGCGCGATTGCACCTAGATCTTGCCGACGGGCACGCCCGCCTGGGCGAGGACGCCGTCGCGGCCGTGCACATCCTCGACGTCGCCCGGCGAGCTCCACAGCTGCTGCGGGTCGACCCGACCGCTCGGGCGGTGCTGGCGACGCTGCTGAGCCGCGCCCGCGGTTCCATCGTCTCTGTCCTGCGGGACGTCGCCGAGCAGGCCGGAGTCGCGGCGTGACGGCTGGGCGACCGGTGCTGCATCTGGTCGTCTGCGCGGCCCCGCCCGCCGCGCAGATCAACGAGCTGATCCGCCACGTCCGCGGCGAGGGGTGGGCCGTCTGCCTCATTCCGACGCCGGCCGCCGCGACCTGGCTGGACGTGCGCCTTCTGGAGGAGCTAACCGGCCACCCGATCCGCTCGCGACCCCGGCAGCCAGACGAGCCTCGCCTACCGCCCGCGGACGCCGTGGCGGTCGTCCCCGCGACCTTCAACACGATCAACAAGTGCGCCGTCGGGATCAACGACAATTCAGCGCTGGGCGTCGTCAACGAGGCGATCGGACTCGGTCTGCCCGTCGTCGTCGCCCCCTACGTCAAACCCACCCTCGCCGCCCACCCGGCCTTCGCCCGAGCCCTACGCGACCTRGCCGCCTACGGGTTCACCGTCCTGCCGACCAACGCGATCGGTCCCCCCGACGGCACCACCACCTTCGCCTGGCGTCCCGTTCTGGACTCGCTGCCCGCCGCCCGGCCCGCCAGCGAAATCTCCGCGCAGGAGGACCCGTGATGACGGCTGCGCCCGTGCCCCTGTCCGACGACGAGATCGAGAGACGACTGCGTGAGCTACCCGGCTGGTCACGGGTCGACGACGAGATCACGAGAACCTTCGGCATCCGCTACCACGGCGCGGTCGCGCTAATCGTGCACGTCGCGGACATCGAGCGGCTGATCGGTCACYACGCCGACATCGACCTACGCTGGGACAGCATCCGCTTCGGCATCACCACGCACGATGCCGGTCACCGGATCACCGACGCCGACTTCGATCTCGCTCGGCGCATCGACGACATCGCCCGAGCTCACGGCGCCGAACCCAGCTGAGAACCTCCAACCTGCACGCGCGGGGACGTCCGCGCCGGGCGCACACGTTGTTGATCACATGTGGCGCGCCACAATACCCAACAGGCACACGAACGATTCGCCGCTATCGATCCGAACATGAAGCCTCATCGGCAGGTCTTCGGGCAGGTCAGCGGCCTGTACCCGCACGAATCAGATGTTCGCTCCGCAGGGAATGACCATCATGTGGGTCTCTTGGGACGCTGGGGACGTTCAGCGTCGGCGCGGCAGCTCACCGTCAGGAAGGCGGCGGTCAGCTGGCCCGGTCGCCGTGCGCGCCTACGTMGAGAAGGGCCTGATGATCGCGTATTCCCCATCCGTACCTGCCGTCGATCCCGCGGCGCGGTCCGCYTGCGACGAGGGGCGTTCCCGCGCTGATGAACCTGTGGTCTTCACCGACGGGCACCACTTCAACCTCGCGGCGTCCTCGGACCTGGACTCGGTTGCCTCGACGGCGGCCGGCCCTCTGTCGGTGATCCTTCAKGTGACGAAGCGGTGCAATTTTGACTGTTCGTTCTGCTCGGAGACGTTGCAGGAGCCGGACCCCACGCTGGATGCGTTGGAGCGGATGCGGGACAATCTGGCCGGGGTGCCGCGGGTGTTCCTGTCCGGCGGTGAGCCGTTGCTGCGCCGGGACTTCGTGGACATCGTCGACCTGTTCGCTGGGACGGTCATCGGCGTGCCGACCAACGCGACCCGCGGTCTTCAGCACGCGGCGCGCCTGTCCGGCAAGATCGCGTTCGTGAACGTCGGGCTGGAAGGGCCGCGGGCGACGACGAACCGGGTCCGCGGCGACTACGACGCGGTGATGGCCGGGATACGGGCGTTCCAGGACGCCGGGCTGCCGTTGTCGCTGTCGGCGGTGGTCTACCGCTCGACGCTGGCCGCGTTGCCGTTCACCTACCAGATCGCCGACCTGCTGGACGCCGGAAAGCTCAAATTGATCCTGCCGTTGAAGAAGGGCAACGCGCTCGACCTCGCYGACCACGAGTTCATCAGCCTGGACGAAGCCACGCTGATGTTCGACCGGCTGGCCRAGCTGCGGACGGTGCACGACTGGCGGCCGGCACTGCGCCTGACGGCCTGGACCCCGGACACCGAAGGCCACATGATCGTTGTCGGGCCGTCGGGGCAGGCCAGTGCCTGGCCGGTCTACGGCGCCCCCGACCTACTCGAACCGCTGGGCAACCTGCTCGACGAGCCGATCGCGGCGATCTGGGCGCGGTACCGGTTCCAGCGCAACCACTACGCCAAATACCTGGGCCGCTCGATCCGCGCCCTCACCCGCGCCGAGYGACCGCCATCAGGGCGTCCTTTGCTGCGGATCAGCCATGCGTGAGGCAACGAACCTGGGCTGGGCCGACACACCTTTTGGTGCCGAGCGGCGGCCGTTCGCCGAACGCACACCGCTGTTGGCCGCGTTCACCGTCCTGACCCGCGCCGCGTCGCCGGACGCCATGGGAGCGGTGTACCTGCGGCTGCCACGGGGCCGCACTCTGGCGGTGACCGAGAGGACGTTGCGGTTCGGCTTCCACGCCGTCGCGGCCGAGGACCCGGCGGAGACTCTCCTCGTCGCCGCCGGGCTCGATGCMCTGCTGGTGCAGGCCCGACGCCKGGCGGCGATCCTCGCAGGCCACCGGCTCGCCGACGACCTGGCGAGGCTCGCCGCCGCCGGCGCACCTACACGCGGAATCACCGCCCTCGCCGCCGCCTGGCCGGGCGAGACCGCGCAGCCCAGTCTCGCGCGTCTTCACGACACGGCGCGCGGCTCCACGCCGGTCGTACTGGAAGACGTGTGTACCGCGTTTCATCTCCACGGCCTGTTCGCGGAGTCGGGTACCTCTGCCGACCCTGCACGGGTGGGGTATGGCGCCTCGGCGGGGGCACCGCAGATCCTTCGGCAGGTTGTTCTCCGCGCGCTGGCGATCGCGCTCGTCGCGGCGCGCAGCACGGGCCATTATCAGTGGGACCAGCTCAATCTCGACGATGTCGTCGAGGCCGCCGCCTGGGACCAGACCACCGACATCCCTGCCGCAGGTCCAACGGCTGTGACTCCCGCGACTACCCCTCCAGCACGGCCCTCGTCCGTGCCTGCCGTACCGGCTGGTCGCGACGACCAGACGTTGGCCGCGGAAGGAGTCCGCTGATGCTGCGCAACTGCCTCGTCGTGGCCGTCGAGGGTACCCACGCCTCCGGCAAGACCACGCTCACCCATGCCCTGGCGGCACATTTCCGGGAGCGTGGGGTGCACGTCGCCTGCGTGCCCGAACCGGCTCGGAACTCCCCGTTCATCGAGGAGATCGTCGTGCACGGCCGCGGCGAGTTCGACCTGGAAACCGAGGTCGACTTGTTCGCCGCCCAGCTGTCCAGCCAACTCCGCGTCGCACGCCAACACACCATGATCATCTGTGACAAGACGATCGCGAACGTCCTCGCCTACGCCTGGCTCGTCCTGCCCGGCGGCCCAGAGGGACCCCACGCGCCGGTCCTGCGCGCGATGGAAGCCTTCTGCCGGGCCTGGGCGTCCGTCTACGACGCGGTCTTCTACTGCTGCGACAAGTTCGACCAGCACCAGATCGGCGACCCCTACCGGTCCAAGGTCCTCGACATCCAACCCGCCGCCGACCGCGTCGTGCGCAGCATCTGCGCCACCGTCGGGCAGCGCATCTTCGACATTCCACCGAACATGTCCACCAGCGCGCGGGTCGGCTGGATCGCCGAGCAGCTCACGACCCTCGGGCTCAACCCGACCAGCCGCTGACCGTTTCCTCAGCACAGTCGGGAGATACTGCCACCATGGGGTACCGCAGCGTCATCGACGTCATGCTCCTGCTCATCCGCGATGATGCGGTCCTGCTCGCGTTGCGATCCGGCACGGGATTCGCCGACGGCTGGTGGAACGTCCCGTCAGGAAAACTCGAAGATGGTGAGGACGCCGCTTCCGCGCTATGCCGCGAGAGCCGTGAAGAAATTGGCCTTCATCTCGATCCCGCCTCGCTTACTCTCGCTTCGACGGTCCACTTCCGGAACGAGCGCGGGGAAGCGCGCCTTGGCCTGTTCTTTCAGCCGGAGTGCTGGCACGGAGAACCCGTCAACGCGGAACCCCAAAAGTGTGCCCGGATCGCCTGGTTTCCCCTCGACGAGATTCCCGACAGCACGTATCCATACACCCGTGTCGGCATCGATCTCCACAGGCGGCGGGAGAACTTTGCCATCTCCGGGTGGGAGACATAGAAAGCGCTACGACGGCATCYGTACCGTTTGCTAGCGAGCCAACTGATCCTTGCGAAAGCGGATCGAATATGTCCGGACCATCACACTCGGCCGGCGGTGGGACTGGATAGACGACATGTTGACKCCATTGGTGAGCCGGCAATCCGGTACTCCGGGTCCCGTGTCGGCTGTCATTCCATACCATGGAAATCTCAGCTCGGCTGGTCGTTCCTCTCAACCAGCGAGAGGACCGGCGAGTCGACACGGTCCGCCCCCTCGTCTCACCCTGCTCCCGAACGTTTCCCGAGTGTTCGCCATCCCTAGCGGCAATGATCTTCCTTCAAGTGAGRCATCTGCCCAGCTCACGGCGCTCCGCGGCCCCGAACCGAAGCTTCGCGCTGAAGGGAATGGTTCGCGCCCGTCCGCTGGGGATAGTGGCGTCACCTCGTGAGTTTCTCGTCCCGGTCAGTGGGCCACCCGGGGCGAGCGCCGCGTTGGTGCACGCTGCACCCTTTGGCCGGAAGGTYGGAATCTTGGCATCACGTGAGCGTTTCCTGACCCGCCGCTCGAACGACTCCTTCCCGCATGCCTGAGAGTATTCAAGTGTTGGAGAAATTCCTCGACTGCTCGCGCTTTTCTCTGGTCCGCCGCCGTCGATGYCAGGTGGAGGAAAGGGCGCATTGATATCGGCGGAGACTCGTGACCGGCATTTCACCCTGATTGCCGTCGATTCTTCTTCCCTGCTGCGCCTTCYGGTCGCTCTTGCCTCGCTACCGGCATGAGTCAGGTTGATTGCGCGGCGCACCTCTACCTGTAACCCATCGAGAGGAACGATGATGAATGCGCGGGTTTTCCATACCGTCGTGGTGGGTGCCGGCCCCGGGGGGTTGATTGCAGCCTACCGATCTGATGTGCCCGCGCCGGGCCTTCTCCTCCTCGACGGAGGTGACGATGTGGAGGAGCGGATTGGCGCTCTGGGCTCCGATAGCCGAGGGGACGTGGTGACCCGGGGGTTTGGCGGTGCCGGGCTGTTCTCGGACGGCAAGCTGTGCTTGTCACCGCGGATCGGGAGCACCGTCAGCCACAGATTCGATCCTTCTCGCGTTTCCGCGCGGCAGCACGCGATCGATGAGGTTCTTCGCTCCGGCGAGCGGGCCGACCTGCACGGCGGGGACRCCGAAGCCGCAGAAAATTTCGAGAAACGCGCGAAGGTCGCCGGATTAGAATATGTTCATTATCCGGTCCGTCACGTCGGGACCGACCAGCTACCTCGGATGCTCAGCCGGTTGCGGACGCGTCTGGCGGCGAGGGCGACGGTCGCCTGCCGTACGACGTGTATCGGTATCCGCCCGTCAGGACGTTCCGATTTCCGGTGGGAGCTGGAGTTGGATGGTCCCGGGGTCAGGCGGGTCCACGCGGTCAACGTCGTCCTGGCCCCGGGGAAGGTCGGCGCATCGTGGCTCGGGGACGTGGGTCGGGAGCYGGGCCTGGGCCGCGACGACGCCCAACCGAAGATCGGGTTCCGGTTGGAGGGAGCGAAGGAGTTCCTCGGACCGCTGCTGGAGATAGCCACCGACCCGAAGGTCATCTGGAGCGGGCCCGATGGGGTCGAGGTCCGAACCCACTGCGTGTGCTACGGCGGCGACGTCGTCGCGGCCGACTATCACGGGCTGACCCTGGTAGGCGGGCATGCGACCTCAGCGCATGCCGAGAACCGCTCCAACAGCGCGATTATTGCAACGGCCGGCCGGAGATTGCCCCTCACCGCTGACGATGCCCGCACGCTCGTGGCCGCGATCAACCGCCGCCACGGTGGGCTGATCGGCCAGCGGCTCGGCGCCTTCCTTCCGGACACGCCTCTGCCMACCAGCCAGGCGGTAGGCGAGTTTGTGCCGAGCCTGCCCGATGCCGCGCCCGRCGACTTCACCGCCGAGTTCCCGACAGCGATCGTGAGCGCGCTACAAACATTTCTTTTCCGGCTCGCCTCCCTGTGTCCGGGGGTTCTGCACCMGGATAACTTTCTCTACGGGCCCGCGGTGGAACGGTGGGCATCACGTTTCACGGTTACCGACGAGATGGAAGCCCCAGGCCAGCCGGGACTGTATCTCGTGGGCGACGGCCCCGGGCTCACCGGCGGCATCATCGGCGCGGCGGAAACAGGCTGGCTCRCGGGCGACGCCATTACTGCGCAGGCGCGCCGTTAGTGCACTTTTCGCCCATTAATATCGGCGACTCAACATCGGAGGTCCGCTATGGCGGAAACCATCGACTCCATTTTCATACCGACCGAGCTGACAGCCGGTCATGCACCGCTCTGGACCGGTCGGGAGCTGCATCCCGATGCCTATCTCCAGCGGATCGACGATGCGCACCGCGCCGACCTGGCCGCGGCGGTGCGCGCGGCGAGTGYCCGGTTGGCATCCCGAGACCTGTTCCACGACCGTGACCTCACAGACCAGGACGTTCTCCTGCCGCACCTGGACGCGCCGCTCGCCGCGCTCGCCACGGCGGTCGCCGTGGGACACGGCTTCGCCGTACTCCGGGGCTTACCTGTGGAGGATCTCGACGACCGCGAGTGCCTCGTGCTGATCCGCGGCATCGCGGCCCGGCTGGGACGGATCGCGACCCAGAGCCGCGACGGGCAGCTTGTCCGTCGCGTTCGGGCGAGTGGCCGGCAGCTCGGTGACGGCCGGGTACGGGGACACCAAACCGCGGAACGGTTGTGGTTTCACACTGACGGCGCCGACGCGACGCTGCTGCTGTGCCGGCGCCCCGCGGACCGGGGTGGGATGAGCCGCGTGGCGTCCGCCGCGGCGGTGCACAACGCGATGCTCGCGAGCGCGCCGAACCTCGTCGCCGAGCTCTACCAGCCGTTTCACTTCCACATGGCCGGCGGGAACATCCCCGGCGGCCCACCGACGTTCCTCTCGCCGATCTTCTGCGCGTACCGCGGGCTTTTCAGTGTCCGCTTCGTGCGGCACACGCTCCTGGAGACGCAGACGGTCACCGGTGTGCCGCTGTCCCCGACAGCTCTCGCGGCGTTTGACCTCCTCGACGAGGTCGCCGACCAGCTGGCCTGCGACATGGAACTTCGGCCCGGTGATCTCCAGATCGTCCACAACCACTGTGTTCTGCATTCCCGCACGGCCTACACCGACGCGCCCGACCCCCGGCAGGCCCGCCACCTGCTGYGCTGCTGGATCACCCTGCCGGCCCCCGACCGCCGGCCCGGTGCCGTCGAGCAGGGCCTGCGAGGCGGATGGCTCACGGACGATCTACAGCAGGCTGCCGCCTCCACCTGGACACCTCCCACCGCCGCCGGTCTTGCGGACGGCCCCACGTGACCGGCCCGCAGGCATGGCGGCAGGAGATCACCGTCGCCCTCGACCGACTGGCCCGTGATCGCCGCGACCAGCCCGCGGTGATCGACTCCGGGGGTGCGTGCACCTTCGGCCAGCTGGGCCGGGACGCCCACCGTCTTGCCCGTGATCTTGGCGGTGAGGGCGGCCGTGGCCTGCTGCGTCCCGTCACCGCCCGGTCGGAGGCGGATTTCCTCGTCGAGGTGTTCGCCACCTGGCTGGCCGGGGGAATCCCCCTGCCGCTGTCCGCCCGTGGGGCCGCGGTGTCGACACCGGATTTCCCGCGCGCTCCGGCTGGCGGATGCGAGCCGTGGAAGGCGATCGTCGGCGTCTGTGACGGCCTCTACCGCCCGCTGGTGACACATGGGGAGCCCCCGAGCGTCCCGCGGAAGGCGCTCGCGCTCGGCCTGCGCCCCGACGGGCGAGCATTGATCGGCTCCCCGTTGCACCTCAACGGCCCGTTCGAGTTCGCCGTGCGGCAGATCCTGCTCGGCGGCACCGTCGTGATCTGTCCGGTCTTCACCCCGCAGGTGTGGGTCACCTACGCGGGCCGCCACCGGCCGACCTGGGCGTTCCTCGTGCCCACGCAGCTGCGCCGGCTGCTCGACGACGCCGGCGAGACCGCCGTCGCGAAGGCCGCCTCGTCGGTGGACAGGCTGGTCTACTCCTCCCAGCCCTGCCCACCCGACCTCCGCGGGCGTCTGCTCGCGTTGCTGGGCGGCGACCGGCTCGCGGAGTATTACGGCACCGCCGAATACGACGGCACGCTGCGCGTCGGAGCCGCCGACGGTGGCGTCCCGATCGACGGAGCCGAGATACGGATCACCGGGCCGCAGCGGGTGCCGGTTCCCGCGGGGACGGTCGGCACGATCGAAGGGCGAAGCCGCGTGGGGCTCGCCAGCCACCCTGTTCCCGGGGCATGCCCACCATCCGGTGCGTGGCAGAGCGTCGGTGACCGCGGCCATCTCGACGGCACCGGACGGCTGCATGTCGCCTCCGTCGCCGTGCCTGGACGGGCGATCGTCGGCGGCGTCAACGTCGCCGTCGCCCAGGTCCGTGTCGTGCTCGCCGCTCACCCCGCGATCAGCGACTGCACGGTGTCGGTGGTCCCCGACGCCGTCTACGGCCATCGTCTGACTGCCCGCGCATGCACCCGGCATCCGACGCTGACGGCCGAGGAGATCCACGCCTACTGCGCCACCCGCCTCGCCGCGCCCGAACGGCCGAGCCGCCTTGACCTGATCCGTCTCAGCCCGTCGGAGGCCACTGCCCATGCCGTCGACCTGTGACCTGTGTGACGCCCTCGACCCGGCCGTCAGCGACTGCGCGCTGCAACGGCACCTGACCGTGGCAGCGCCCCGCATCCTGGCGGCGAACGCGTATGCCGCCGCGGTCCCCACCATCGGGGCGTACGTCGCCGGCTACCTGCTCCTCGTCCCCCGAAGCCATGTCCTGTCCCTGGGCGCACTCGACCGCACTGCTCGCGCCGGCGTCGACGCGCTGATGCGGGAGATGGCCGCACGTCTCGCCGATCGTTACGACAGCCCGGTGCTGGGCTTCGAGTACGGCCTGAACGCCGCCGGGCAGCGGCGGATCGAACACGGCCACCTGCACCTGCTCCCCACCGAGGCGAACCTGCGCGGGTGGCTGGCCAAGCGGCTCACCGGCCATCCCATCRCCTCCCTGGTCGACCTGCCCGCTGACCCGGCCCACTCCTACATCCTGGTGCGTGATCAAAGCGGTGCGTTGACCGTCTACCCGGTCCCGACCGGCACCCATCCCCGCATTCGGCTGCGGCACGTCGTCGCCGCCCTCGACCCACGACTGGACGGAAGCGACTGGGACTGGGAGAGCGATCCCCACGCCGATCTCATGCGCCGCACCGTGGACGATCTCGCCCCCACCACCAGCCGGCCGCTGCCATGACAACCCCGTGGACCCTCGCGGCTCTCTGGCAGCGCATCGCCGCGCAGCAGCCCCACCAGACCGCGCTGATCCACGGCGATCAGGCGTGGACGTGGGCGCAGTTCGACGCGGCATCAGCGGCCCTCGCCCGCACCCTGCGGCGGCACGGAGTGCAGGCCGGCCAGGTCGTCGCCCTCTGCCTGCCGAACATCCCCGAACACCTTGTCAGCCTCGCTGCCGTGCTCCGTCTCGGCGCAACGCCCGCGCAGCTCAACCCCCGCTACCGTGCCCGCGAACTCGACCAGCTTCACCGCCTGCTCCAGCCCGCCGCAATGATCGCCGATCCGGTCCAGGTCCCAGACGTCGCGACGCTCCACGCCCGCTGCCAACCTGGCCAGGAAGTACCGATCCGCCCCCTCGGAGGCCACGGGCTGCTCCTGACCTCCGCGGCCCCGCGGGCATCCTCGTCGCCGCCGGCGAATGGGCCGCGACCGCCTTTGATGATCAAATGTACGGGTGGGACCACCGGCACACCCCAGKCCGTGCTCTGGCGCGTCGCCGACATCCTGGACAACCTCAACGCCCACAACCCCTGGGCCCGCCACGACCTGTCCCGCCCTCTCACCCGGATGGCGTCCCTGACGCTGGCCGACGCGCGCATCGTCGTCGCCAGTCCCCTCAGCCACGGCTCGGGTCTGACGCGCGCGATGGGCGCGCTCTGCGCCGGCGGCACAGTGATCACCCTGCCAGGGTCGTCCTACGACCCCGACAGGGTGCTCGACACGGTCGTGCAGCAGCGCGCCGACACCCTGGCGATCGTCGGCGACGCCTACGCACGACCGCTCACGAGCGCGCTTGGCGCCCGCCTCGGCGCTGACCTGTCCGCTTTGCGGACGGTCACCTCGTCGGGCGCGCCGTGGACGGACCAGGTCAAGACCGAACTCCTCGCCCTGGTCCCACACCTGCGGCTGGTCGAAACCCTCGGCGCCACCGAGGCCACCGGCCTGGGATCATCACTCGCCCGCCTCGGAGACGTACCTGCGACCGGGTCCTTCGACCTCGGCCGACACGCCCGGGTGTTCCACGCTGATGGAACCCCGACCGCGGTCGGTGAGACGGGACAGGTCGCGGTCCACCGGCCGCTGCCCGTCGGTCTGCACCCCCACGGCACGCTTCCACCCCACCGCTACGTCCGCGCCTATGAYGGCCGCACCTACCTCCTGTCCGGAGACCTCGTCCGGCTTCAGACGAGTCGGAGGATCGCGCTGCTCGGCCGCGAGCAGGACTGCATCAACACCGGCGGGGAGAAGGTGTACGCCCCCGATGTCGCCGCCGTCCTCCTGGCCCACCCCCACGTCGCCGACGCCGCCATCCTCGCCGTCCCCGACACGCGGCTCGGGAGCACCGTCGGCGGCCTCCTCCAGCTCCACGCCGGCGGCAGACTCGCACAGGTACTGGGTGACATCCGTGGCGACCTCGCCGGCTACAAGATCCCACGGGTGGTGCGGGTCGTCGCCGCCATACCCAGGACCCCGGCCGGGAAGGTCGACCTCGTCCGCGCCCGCCAGCTCCTCAGCGACCAGGAGGCCAGTTCATGACATCACCCGCCGTCGCCGCGTGGGCTGACCTCATCACGCTCGCCGAGCAAGAACAGCAGGCGCTCCTCGCCGTCCTGACCCGGCTTGTCACCGACCCCCGCCTCGAAGCCCAGGTCGCCGCAGCCCTGGACTACCCCGGCTGGCCGCTACCCCTCACGCTGCTACCGCACCGAGCGGCACACCTCACTGCCGGCACACCCGAACTCGCCACCTTCGCGTCCGTCTCGACTGCCGCGACGACCGCGGTCCTCACGACACTGAACCGATGGGGCTGGCCGTCTCCCGCCTCGTGCGCCGCCAGCGACGCCGCCTGGCTTCTCCTCCAACACGCCGACACCGAAACCGAGACCCGCCACGATCTCCTCCGCGATCTGGCGCGCACGTGGCAGCACCGCGGGGCCGACCCGCGACAGCTGGCTCTCCTGACGGACCGGGACCGTTCCCTGCGCGGTGAGGAGCAGCTGTACGGAACATTCGTCCTCATTCGTGACGACCGCCCGCGCTTCCTCTACCCGATTGCCGACATCAACCATATTGATGATCAGCGGAGTCGGATCGGACTGCCGAGTCTCGCCGACGACACGCCCTACGCCTACTGCCCGATCACCCCCTACCGGCAGGCCCGCAGCGCACCCGTCAACCTCTGGGCGCCGGCCACCAGCCCAGCCCCACAACTCCGGCGCACCCAGCAGCGGACACCACAGAGCCTCGCCGGCGATGCCACCCCTCGCCACGGCGTCTACCTCGCGGCGACGCTGCGCGACCGAGACGAGATCCGCCGTATCCGCGCCCGCCTGCCCCCGCCCCTGGAATCCACCGCCCGCTGGCTCGACCTCGACCCCCTCACCCGACCCAGCAGCCAGTTCGACGCAGGCATCGTCGTCAACCAACTCGCGGCCCAGCTCTGCATCCACGACATCGCCCGCGCGCGCCTTCTCCTCGCCTACCCGCTCAGCCGGCGCAGCGACGGCGTCACGGCCGAGATCGGCTGCGCGCTCGCCTACGGCAAACCCGTCATCATCGCCAAGGGCTCACCCCGATGCAGCTTCGACATGCTGCCTTCCGTCACGATCAGCGACGACATCGACAGCGCCCTGACTGCGGCACATCACGCCCTCACGGACCACGCCACCTGAACAATCCAGCAGGCAGAAGGCCCCTCAGCGCGAGACCTGGACCGGGATCTCGAACGGTACGAACATCGGCATCCCCGGCGTGTCCGACCAAACCTTCGGCACCGGCGTCACCCCGGTCGCCACCGTGGCGCGCTCCGACGGCGTGAGCACACCCAACGCGGCCCGCTCCTCCAACGGCAGGAAATCCAAGGCCAGACGCCGCACCACATAATCGATGATCGACGTGGCCTGTGGGATCTCCGCGTCGTCGGTTAGCCCCGCCGGCTCGAACCGCAGGTCTATGAACTGCCGAACGAACGTCACCAGCGGTACGTCGTGCGCCAGACCAGTCGAGATCGCCAACGAGAGGGTCTCGGTCATCCCGCGCAGGGTCGACCCCTGCTTCGCCATGATCAGATTGACGTCCGCCAGCGAACCGTCAGCGTGCAGGGACGTGATGACGAAGCCGTAAGCGCCGCCCACCGTGAACGACCTCGTCACGGACTCGCGATGCCGTGGCGCGCGCCGTGYCACGCCACTGGGCGGCTGGGTTCCCATCGTTGATGTTGCGTCAACCACAACACGTTCCTCTCGATCGGCGCGTCGATGCCGCATACTCACATCCGGAGACGATCACAACAGATAGCGCCACCACATCCCGAGCAGTGCCAGATGTTGTGGCCGATCCGAGATGTCAGCATAGGGCACCGGCCGTCCGATCTCACCGTGGAGGCGTCGGCGTGTCCGACCGCGCCCAGCCGCACTCGCCGGGCCCACCCCGGCCGCCTCGAACCACCCGCATGAACCACGCGCGCCATAGCCACAAGCCTGAACGAGCGCCGGTCCTCGACCAGGAGCGGGCTGGGTTGACCCGCGATGTACGCAACTGACGTTGTCGTCGGCTGGGCGCGGTCGTCGGGATTCCAGCGAGGCAGGCRGCGTGCGAGGGTCAACATGACCCAAACCGGTGAAGCACCGGGCGATCCCGGTGCATCTGTAGGTCTGCGCCGTCGCCAGTGCTGCCCAAGAAAGCGAACCGGACCGGCCAGCGTCGCACGCCCCATCAGCGCCAACTCGATCCCGGCCTGGGTGTGACCCCGGGCGCGCCTCCACGTTCGGATGGGCATTCGGTATCCACGAACAATTCCGCGTGAGATCCGAGATCGTCGTGGAAGTTACGGCGCCGTATGTCGCCGTCTGCGCAGGTAGCGGCATAGCGCGGCGCCGAACGAACTTCTTCGCGGAACGGGGAATGATTAGCAAGTCGCGGCGGCGGACAGTGACAGGAGCTACCCGCAGGCCGCCGAGGCTGCTCCGGTAACGGGCGCCCGCATCGCGGTCGAGCGCCGTCCCTCCGGAAGGCATAGCCGTGGAGCAGCATCCACATGAGCCCTTGGCTCGCTTGTCCGTCGCCCTACGCAGCGCCGGCGTGCGTCCCGACTTCCCGTCTCCGGATCGGTGGGAGTTGCTGCTCGATCCGGCTGTGTTCCGTGGCTGGGTAGAGCAGCGGTGCGCCGGCCACGTGGGTCGGGTCCGGATCGCGGGACCGCTCGATCGCCGTCTGGCCGTCGTCGAGCGGACCGACGGCCGGTGGGTCGTCGCGGATCTCTCCGGCCAGCCACACCGCTCCCGGGCCTGGCCAGCGTGGACGCGCGAACAACTGATCCTGGAGGACCCGGCGTCGTGGCTGTCGCTGGCCCACCTGGACGAGCGGGCCGTGTGGCGGCTGTCGCGGCCCAGCGCCCTGCTAGCGGCGCTGTATCACCCGGAGACGTTCCCGCTGCCGCGGTTTCCGTTGGGGATCAGCACGGTGGCGCGGGCGGCCCGGGACACGTTGCTCGGAACAGTGGCCTTGGYCGACATGCAGCTCGGGCTCTCCCTCGATGGCCTCGTCGCCCGCATCGACGGCGACCGGCCGGACATCCTCGGGGTCTCGGCGACGTTCGGCCAGTACGACCTGCTCGTCGAGCTGCTGGAATCGGTCTACGCCCAGGATGATCCGCCGCTGGTCGTCGCCGGTGGCAGTCTCACCCTGCGGGTCGAGCGGGTMCTGCTGGACAGGTTCCCGTCGCTGCTGGTCGCCAGGGCGGGTGGCGAGGCGACGATCGGCGCGTTGCTGGCGCACTGGCACGGCGACTGCGGCCTCGACGACGTGCCCGGACTGGGGTACGCGGGGGCACCACGTGGGGGTGGGCTGGCGGTCGGGCGGCGGCGGACCGCGAAGCCCGTCACCCGGGACGTGACGGCCGACGTCGTTCCGGAACTCGATCTGCTGCCGGCGACGTTCGACCGTCACGGTGTCGCGCAGTTGGAGACCAGCCGGGGCTGCACCAGCTACTGCTCGTTCTGCCCACGCGACCACAAGGGCAGTTGGGTGGGGGCCGGTACGGGCCGGTTGCCGTGGCTCCTGGGTGAGCTTTCGGCGGTCTTCGAGCGCTACCCGCAGGTGTCGCGGACGTTGTACCTGGTTGACGAGGAATTCCTCGGTCGCGCCCCCGACGCGACCAGCAGGGCGTTAGAGCTGGCCAGTCTGCTGCACCGGGCGGGGTTCGGGTGGGAATCCAGCTGCCGCGTCGACCAGGTCGTCGACCCCGACCAGAGCCATGGCTGGCACGTCGAACGCGCCGAGATGTGGCGGGCKCTGGTCGCCCGGGGCCTGCGGCGGATGCTGTTCGGCGTCGAGTCCGGCGTCGACAGCATTCTGGACCGGTTCGCGAAGGACACCACGGGCGAGCAGAACCTGCTGGCTGTCCGTACCCTGTCCGCACTCGGCGTCCCGACCCGGTTCACCTACATCACCTTCGACCCGCTGATGACCCTCGACGAGCTGAAGGCCACACATGCGTTCCAGGGCCGCACCGATCTGCTCCTGGCCCCGCAACCCGATCTTTCGCCCGCCGAGGTCGTCCGCGGAGTCCGGGACGCTCGGTTCGCCGCGGCGGCGGGCACGGGCCAGCCGTTCTACCAGGGGATCTCCTACCTGCTGGTCAGCATGGAGTGCCTGATCGGCGCCGCCTACACCCGCCGAGTCCAGCAGGCTGGACTTGCCGGGGCGGTGACGCCGTCGATGGGCCGGGTAGAGGCCCGCTACGCCGACTGGCGGATCGGAGTAGCCGCCAGCTGGGCGCAGCGCTGGGTCGACCGGCACTTCGCCCTCGACTACACGTTCAAGTCGCTGGAGAAGGTCCTCGACGGCGCCCCGCGCCGTCAGGTGCGTGAGGCCCGCGGCGTGCTCAAGGACGCCAGCTACACGGTCCTCGGCGACCTGATCACCGAACTCGACACCCGCCCGCTGCACCGTGATCCGACGGCCGAGGCGATCCTGGACGTGCGGATCTGGCAGCGGATTGAGAACCGTCTCGCTCTATTGCGGGGCGTCCTCGCCGCCGCTGTGCACGACCTGCTGCCTGTTCTCGGCCGGGAACACGCCGCACTGCTCGTCACCGAACACCGGCGATGGTCCGCAGCCGGCGGTTGGACGCTGATCAACGCGGCGGACGCCTGTGCCAGCTGACCGGCGGACCCGAATCGGAAGATCAGGCGCCGGTCTTTTCCGGGATCGGCACCCAGTTGAACTCTGGGCAGAACCGGGCGTAGGTGACCAGCTTCCAGGCCGCGTAGTCCTCCAGCCGGCCGGCTTGGCGCAGCAGGTGCTTGACCCAGGTGTGACACACCCGCTCGTCGTGGCTCATCGCCTCGTCGATCTGGTCGAGCATTCGGCAGGCGACCGCGAAGTCGTCCACGGTCAGCGCGCTCAGGTCGATCTCGACGTCGTCCACGGTGAAGCTGAACACCAGCCGGGTGGTGGAGAAGCTGGTGTAGCGCTCGCCGAGGAAGCGGGCGGTCCCGTCGAGCGTGGCCATCAGCTCGGCACGGCGTTCCACCGGGTAGCCGATGCCCAGATCCAGATCCGAGGTCTCCAGGTTCAACCGGGTTCCGAACGAGCCGACGTCCCGCGGCCGATGCCCGGTCCACCGCTCGATGAGTTCCGACGCCCTCGCGCGCACCGCGTGCAGGCGTTCGTCGTGGGCGCGCATCGCCGTGTAGAACGCCTCGGCGCGGTCGAACTCGGCGGTGGGGAAGTCGCTGCGGTCGGCCCACCCCTTCGCCCTGATCGCATCCAGGTTCAGCGGGGTGTCAGGGTCCGGAGTCGTCATGCCGGTGACCTTAACGTCACAGTCAGCGGCGCCCATGCACAGGCCCGTCCAGCAATCGTCGGCAGACAATGAGGTGAACGAGATGACGGAAGAACGTTTTCCCGCGCCCCGCGCGCTGGCCGGCGGGCTGACGGTGCACCCGATCGGCGTCGGCTGCTGGGCCATCGGCGGACCCGACCACAACCTGGGCCTGCCGATGGGCTGGTCCACCGCCGACGACCACGCCTCCCGCGCGGGGTTAGAACTCGCCTACACCCTGGGTGCGAACCTGTTCGACACCGCCGACGTCTATGGCCACGGCCACTCCGAACGTCTCCTCGGCCACCTCGTCGAGCAGGTCGACCRGGACAGTCTCGTGCTGTCGTCCAAGGTCGGCTACTTTGYGGGCACCGCCGCCCACGCCTATCTGCCCGCCGCGATGCGCCGCCAGCTGGAGACCAGCCTGGAGAACCTGCGCACCGACCGGCTCGACATCTACTTCTTCCACACCAGCGAGTTCGGCCCCGACGACCGCTACCTCGACGGCGCCGTCGCCCAGATGCGCGAGTTCCAACGCCAGGGCCTGGTGCGCTGCGTCGGGATGCGCGGCCCGCACCGCTACGCCCCTGACCGGCTCATACAGCCACGATCCGATCGGCCGGACAAGCACGCCCGGTTCCGGGTCCTGTTCGAGCGAATCCGTCCCGACTTCCTCGCCGTCCGACACAACCCGCTGACCCCACCGCCGCCCGCCGGCCAGCCGGACATCTTCACCCTCGCCGCCGACCACCACATCAGCATCCTGATCAACAAGCCGCTCGGGCAGGGCCTGCTCACCGGTAAGCACGACCCGCGTCGGCCACCCCAGTTCGGTGCCGGGGATCATCGGCAACGCAAACGCTGGTATACCCCGGATGCCCTCGCACTCGTCGAGCGCCACCTTGCACCTCTGCGCGACCGGTTCGGCCCGTCGACCCGCGACCTGGTCCGGGTGGCACTGGCCTACAGCCTCCAGCGCGCCGACAGCGCGGCCGTCCTTGTCGGCTTCACCACCCCCGACCAGGTCCGCGAGAACCTCACCGCCCTCGACACACCGCTGTCCGGCGACGACCTCAGCTTCGTCCGCGCCACTCTCGGCCAGCTCCAGCAGGACCTCGACGCCGCCGGCGAAGTCTTCCTCGACGAAACGGCCCTGCCCGAATGAACCCGCAGCAGTCYCTGTTCCCGAACCCGCCCACGCCGGTCGCTCCCACATCCACGACCGAGCTGCGGCTCGTCACGTTCAACGCCCAGCACGCCGCACCCGACCGGGCCCGCCGCCAAGCAGCCTGGCTCGGACAGCAACCCGACGCGGACCTCGTCGTGCTCACCGAGGTCGGCCACGGACCCGGTCGCCACGCGCYCCTCGACGCGCTCGCCCAGCACGGTTACACCCACCTCCACGCCCCGCGGCCGGACCAGCCCGACTACAGCACGGTCATCGCCTCCCGCCATACGCCCCTCGAACCCGTGCCCGCCGGCATCGACGTGCTTGCCCACCGCGCACCCGCCGTYGACCTGTGGGTCGGCGGACAGCGACTGCRCCTGGTCGGCCTCTACGTCCCGTCCCGCGGGCCGGCCRCACGCCGCAACGAGAACAAGCGCGCCTTCCAACACGCCGTCACCCGCGCCCTGCCCGGCGTCCTTGCCGGCTTCGACGGGCCGGTCGTGGTCACCGGCGACCTCAACGTCGTCGAACCCGGCCACGTCCCGCACTACCCGGTCTTCGGCCGCTGGGAGCACGACTTCTACCGCTCCTTCACCGACGCCGGCCTCACCGACGCCTACCGCACCCTGCACCCCGACGCCCCCGGCCACAGCTGGTACGGCCGCGGCGGCAACGGCTACCGCTTCGACCACACCTTCCTCACCACCGACCGGCTCGACCTGACCCGCTGCGACTACGTCCACGCCCCCCGCCACCACGGCCTCAGCGACCATGCCGCGATGGCCGTCGCCGCTGTCGTTGCTCCCCGGCAGCTCCAGCCATAGGTCGCCGGCGTCAGTTCGATTCCGCCGCGATCCAGGCGAGGACCACCCGCCGTACGAAGGCTTGACCTTCGGCGAGGTCCATGGCCGACGTCTTGCTCGGRGTGCCGGGCATCCGGGCGTGGCGTGCGGCCTGCCCGCTGATGCCGGGATGGTTACGGCCTGCGTGAACGCCCGCGCCTCGGCTTTCGTCACCCAGCCGAATGCGACCGGGTCGCGGCCGTCCTGCATGATCTCCCACACCTTGTAGAGCTCGACCCACCCAAGGTGCGTGGTCCGGCCGAGAATCGCCAGGGCCTCAGCGAGCGCCGGACCGCGGGCCGCGGCAGCCGCCTGCGGAGGGCCCGGCGGCGGTGGCGGCTCGGAGGCCACCGCGTCTCCTCCTATGACGACGCTCCCGATGCGGGTGGTCAATCTGATCGTCTTGGGCGTGAGGACGGCATGACGTCGATCACCGTCGTCGTACATCCCGGTCAGCTCGACGGCGTGGAAGCCGGTGCTGTTCAGCCAGCCGATGCCGTTGACCCAGGCGAGCACCTCAGCCGCTGCCTCGTGGAAGTCCGTGCCCTCGGGCCGGTAGTCCACCGCCGGCGAGGTGAGGTAGTAGTCCTCCGCGTCGCGGACGACCTGAGTGTCACCCGTGGGCAGGACCCGCGAGAGCAGGGCGAGGTCGGTCTCCCTGCCCCGTAGACGCGCTTTCAAGGCCATTCGCCCAGCATACGGTCCTTGGCGATCTCCAAAACCGGATTCATGCGGTGGAAGAAGTCGCCTGTCGGTGAACCATCATCGCTGGTCAGCAGCGTGCAATGGCGCGAATGGTTTCTTCGTGCGCGGGGGAATGACCAGCCTCGCGACGACTGCAACCATGATCTCGAACATTCCCCGGGGTCGAGAGGTTGCGCAGCCGATGACGACGGAGCAGACGCCCTCGGCGAGCCGGCCGACCGGTTGGYCGGCTGCACTTCCCCATGGTCGGCTTCTGCTTGACGTGTCGCTGTGGTCGGCGGATCTGGCCGCGCTCGGGGTGGAGCTCGATCGGACCAGCGGCGTCGCTGACGTGGTCCACTTCGACATCGCTGACGGGTCCTTCGGGCCTGACCTGATGTTCTCCCCGGCGATGCTTGCGGCCCTGCGCCCTCGGACGACGGTCCCGTTCCACGCCCACCTGCTGGCGCGCCGGCCGATAGCGCTCATCGACGCGGTCACGACCGCGGGCGCCGATCTGATCACGGTGCCAGCCGAGATCGATGACGTCGCGCGTGCCCTGCATCGCATTCGCGACAACGGCAACGCAGCGGGCCTGGCACTCGGGGTGGACACCCGGGTCGTCGATGCCCGCCCCTACCTCGGCGCGATCGACGTGCTCGTGGTCGTCTGCACACCTGGCGGCGCGCGGGACGCCGCGCTGACCCTGGCCGCTCTGCGCCGCCTGCACGCTGCTCGCAGACTCGTTGAGGCGACCGGGCACCAGCACACGGTGCGTCTCCTGGCCGAGGGAGGGGTCGGTGCGCGCACCGTGGGGCCGCTCAGTGTCGCCGGGGTCGACGGCCTGATCACGGATCTGCCCGTCCTCGGCGACGACCCCGCGGGCACCGCCCAGTGGCTTCGTAGCCAACGCCCGGCGGGACGGCGCCCTTTGCCGAGGCCGCCTCGGGACGGGCAGGGGTTCACGCGAAGGCTCCCCTAGCGTGTCTGGACCACAACGAAACGATCACCAATCCCGGCTGAGTCGACAAGGGGTATGACAGCAGTGGCGGAACAGGACAGCGCGGTCGCTGGCTGGAACTTCCAGTCGGCGGTTCCGGAGGCGGCGGTGCCGACGGGTCTGCGGCCCGAGGTGCCGCACCTGGCCCGGATCTACGACTACTGGCTCGGCGGCAAGAACAACTACCCGGCGGACCAGGCTGTCGCCGAGGCCATGATCCGGACAGTGCCCGATCCATGAAGGTGTGCTCGTGAACCGGGCGTTCCTGCGCAACGCGGTGCGCTTCCTGGCAGCCGACTGCGGGATACGGCAGTTCCTCGACATCGGCACCGGGCTGCCGGCAACCGACAACACCCACGAGGTCGCCCAAGGCGTCGCCCCGGACGCGCGCATCGTGTACGTCGACAACGACCCGCTGGTTTTGACCCATGCGCGGGCGCTGCTGACCAGCACGCCGGCGGGACGCACGGCCTACGTGGAGGCCGATCTCGCGGACCCGGAGTCGATCCTRTCCTCGCCGGTGCTCGCGGACACGCTCGACCTGACCAGGCCGGTGGCCCTGTCCCTKATCRCAATCCTGCACTTCYTCCCCGACGTGGCGGAGCCGTACGCGATCGTGGCCAGGTTGATGGACGCGTTGCCGGCGGGCAGCTACCTGATGCTCAGCCACGCCACCGGCGACTTCGACCCGGCGGTGGCCCGGGCGGCCGACTCCTACCGGTCGCAGGGCATCGCCGGGCAGCTGCGAAGCCGCGCGGAGGTGGCACGGTTCTTCGACGGGCTGGACCTGGTGAACCCGGGCCTTGTCGTGGCGCACCGGTGGCGGCCGGGCGGGCCGGTGGAGGAGCTGGCGGACGCGCAGGTGAGCATCTACAGCGCGGTTGCCCGCAAGCCATGATCCACACACCTCGGGTGCTGGTGCTGCTGCCAGGCGGTGGTCTGTCGCTGGTCGCGGGCATCGTCGCGGGGATGGGTCAGGCCGCCCGTGTCGTGGCCCTGGTGCCCTCGCTCGCCATCGGCGAGGCGGACAGCGGCGGCGGGCGGATCGTGGCCGACCTGGCGGCGGGGCTACCCGTCGCCGACTGCGCGGTGGACATGGTCGCCGTCGACGGCATCACCCCGGCGGATCCGACTTCGCTGCTCGACGAGGCGTGCCGGGTTCTCACCCGGTCGGGGCAGGTCGTGTTCACCGTGACGCTGGCGCATCTGCGTCAACCCGCCAGCGACCTGCCCGGTCTCACCGACGAAGACGCACGGCGGATCGGCCGGGCTGTCGGCGCAGCGGTGGCCGAGGCGCCGCATCCGTGGGACCCGCTGATCGAGGTGATGTCCACCGGCCGCCCCGGGTTGCACCCCGCCGACGTCAACATGCTGCGGATGACCGCCGACCTGGACCACCAGGGTGTCGAGGAGTACCTGTACACGTCAACACCCGTCGGCCCGTCACCGGTGGCGGCGGTGCGAGTGGGTCTCGACGCGCGGGTCGCACGCCGGTACGCGGCGGCCTGCCACCGGGCCGTCGACGTCCATGGTGCGCTACGACTGCATTCCCCGGTCATGTTTCTGCGTGCCCAGCGGGCCGCATGACCAGCGGCGACCGTCGTCGCGGGGGCCACCGGCTGGGACCGGCGCGATCGTCCTACAGCCGGATCGAGCTGCGTGCCGCGCTGGCGACCGCCACGGTACGCGCCGCGAGCAGGATCCGGAGGGGGTCGGTAGGGGTGTCCCTGCCGGCCCCGATCCGGCCCGGCACCGGCCCATGGATCGCGGAAGCCGGGAGCAGGCGGGCGAGCGCGCCCACGCGGGGGGCGTTCCTTCGCCTACGGGTGGACATCCCCACTTCCAGGGCCGGACGGCACCATGATTGATCTTCACGCGTACACGTCGGAGTCCGGTGGCAGTCTGATGCCGCACGAGCTGGTCGCGCAGGCCGTCGTGGCCGGCGTCAAGGTTCTCGCGATCACCGATCGGGACACGGTGGCGGGGATCGATCCGGCGGCCGCGGTGCTGCCGGCGAGGATGACGCTGGTGCCGGGTGTGGAGATCTCCTGCCAGGCGGTCGTCGGTGGGCGGCCGAGGCCGGTCCGTCTGCTCTCCTACCTGTTCGACCCCGACGATCGGGCGGTGAGCGAGCTGCTCGGCCGGGCCCGCGACAGCGCCGAGCTGCGGGCACGACGCGCCGTCCGCCTCCTGCACATGGAGGGCTACCCGATCGACTGGCCGCAGGTAGCCGCCCAGACCCGGGGCGGACCGGTCGGCCGCAGGCACATCGCGGCAGCCCTGGTCGCCGCGGGCATCGTGCCCACCCTCGACGCCGCGCTCGGACGGGGCTGGCTCGGGGCCGGCGGCCCGTTCCACGTCGCGTCACGGCAGCCGGACATCACAGCGGCGCTGACCGTGGTCCGCGGCGCCGGAGGCGTCGCCGCACTCGCCTATCCCTGCGCGTCGCTGCCCGTGGACCTTCTGAGGGATCTGGCGGCGCGCGGCCTGGCCGGCATCGAGGTTGATCACCCCGAGCATGACGAAGACACCCGCCGCCGGCTGCTCGATGTCGCCGGGGGGCTGCGTCTGCTGCCGATCGGTGGCAGCGGCTACCACAGACCACCAGGACGCCTCGGCTCCGAGACCACACCGCCCGCCGTCTACCGGCGGCTCATGGCCACGGCCACCGGCACCCCGCCGATCCGCGGATGAACGCCCGGCGGCGATGGCAGATCGTCGACCTGGACGACGGCGAACGGTGGGAGGAGATGGACCCGGCCGTACGCAGAGCGGTCGACGAAGCCGGCCAGACCGGCTGGGGGCTGGTCTACGTCTCGGTTGGCCTGGGCGTCGCCTTCCTCCTGTCCATGATCGTGTGCCGGTAGGACGGCCGCTCTGCCCGTCGCCCCTGCGGGCGGAGCGGCCTCGCACATCCAGGGGCGGGACACGTGGATGGCAGACATCGATACACAGGGGCGGGCGCGGCTCGCGGACCTGGCCGGGGCCGTGCCGCTGGCGTTCGCGGCGGCGCACTGCGACCGCGACCAGCAGGTACTGGCCGGCTTCTGGCGGCGCAGCCTGCGGGCCGGCCCTCTCTACGAGAGGTACTGCGCGGCGCTCGCGACCACCGACGGCGAACGACGGGTGCGGGAACGAGGGGAGGAACCGGGATGACGCTCACCAGCGTGGGAATCGTCGTCGCCGTCAGTGCGGCGATGAGCCTGCTCCTGGGGTGGTACGCGGATCTGATCCGCCAGGCCCTGCGGCAGGGACACCACCGCGAAGTCCGCGCCGCCCTGATCGCGGGAACGGGGAACGCCCTGATCATAGGGATGATCGGGGTGGGTGTCTGGACGGTGGTGCACCGATGAAAGTCCACGCTTTCGACATCGGCGCGTCGGCCATCAAACAGGCGATCGTCGATACCGGTCCGCCCTGCCAGATCGTCACCGCGCTTCCCGTGCTGCGGCTCCCCCCGACACCGACGTTCCACGCCGTGCAGGAACGCATCCTCGCGGCGCTGACCGGCGCGGTCGAGGTCGAGCGGGTCGCGATCGCGACGGCCGGCGCGATCGACGCCGACGGCACCGTGATCCGCGCCGGGGCCATCCAGGGCTACACCCGCATCCACTGGCCCACCCTGCTCGCCGGCTTCTTCCCCGACCTGCGAGGGCGGGTCTATGTCGTCAACGACGGCGCCGCCGCGACCTGGGCGGAATACCGGCGGCGCGGGCGCACCGGGACCCACGTCCACTTCGCGCTCGGCTCCGGGATCGGTGGAGGCATCGCGATCGGCGGACAGCTCGCGCAGGGCACACCGCCAGGCCCTGCCGGTCTCGGTCACATTCTCGTCGACCCGGTCAGCACGCTGCGCTGCTCCTGCACCCGCACCGGCTGCGTGGAAACCCTCGCTGGCGCGCGTGCCGTGCGCCGCGGCTACCAGCCGTCACAGCCCGCCGCGGCGCGGCGCACCTCCCCAGCCCCGCGCACACGGGTCCCGACCGTGGCCGAACTCGTCCACAAGACCCAACACGGCGACCCGGCGGCCCGCCGCACGTTCGAGGCCGCCGGCTACTGGCTGGGGGTATCCGCCGCGACCGTCCTGAACATTCTGGGCGCCGACGTGATCACCATCGGTGGGGGGCTCGCGCAGGCCGCCCTCAGCGCCGCCGGCCCCGACAGCGGCTACCTCGGCGCCGCCCAACGTGCGCTGCGCCAACGGGCGGTTCCCCGCCTGGCCGACCGGGCCGTTCTCACCCCCGCCGCCTACGGGCCGGACGGGCCGCTGATCGGCGCGGCTCTCCTCGCCTCCGAGGGTGAGCTGTGATCGACGAACAGCGGGCACAGGAGATCGCCGCCACCCTGCTCGGCCGCCCCGCCGAGGACCCGCAGCAGCCCTGGAGTCTCCAGGAGTTCCCCCAGGGCTGGCTGATCAACAGGACCGCGCACCTCACCGAGGAGTACGTCGGCGCGGCGGGGTACGTCATCGAGAAGAACGCCGGCCGCGTCATGTGCTTCCCCTCGTTCGTGCCGCCCCGCCGGATCTTGCACGAGTACGACGCGGTCGTCGACCGGGGATACCCGGAGCACGCCGATGATTGACACGGAAAGAGCCCGGGAGATCGCGGTCGCGTTCCTCGGACGGCCGAGCAGCGATCCGATCCGGCCCTGGAGCCTCATCGAGTTCCCCCAGGGATGGATCATCAACGAGACCGGCTATCTTGGCGACGACTTTGTCGGCTCTCTGGGTCACGTGATCGAGAGGGAGGGTGGACGGGTGATGCGCTTCCCCACCCGTATTCCGACCGGCCGGATCATGACCGAGTACGACTCCGTTGTGGGGGCCGCGAGGGTCGCCTCGCCACACCAACAAAGTTCGTGAGCGGGCCGGACGAAGCAGCTCGCGTCCTCCAGGCCGACAACCTCGTCACGGCAACACCACGTGCGTCACATCCTCGAACTCCGCTGAGGCGCGACAGCGGGCGGCCCCGGTTGTCGAACACCCAGCCCCACCGGAGACGTGATTCGGGTCACAGCAAGTGAGGGGCTTTCGTTCTGGATTGTCGGACATGTGGCGATCGTGCTGCCCCTACCCACCGGACCCCCCGTCCGTGCGCCAAAGGAAGAGCCGCGTGACGTCGGCGATCAAGGGTGATGTCGCAGGTCAGAGGCTATCCGCTCCCTACCCGACAGGTCCCGGATTCGCGCTATGGACACGGTTTTCTGGGAGGCGGTGAGGTGGGCGCGGCGGGGTAACGGGTGGCCGGTTGGATTAAGCGACGATTCGGGTTAGCTTTTGTGGATCGTGTCATGTAACTGGTGCGCGGGGCCGTTTGAGCATCGGCGTTCGCTCGGTGCTGTCCCGGGCTGCCATGGACGTCGGAGCGTGCCCGTCGGACATCGGCACGGCACGATGCTTGCCGCGCTGCTTCGAGGGCGTGCGCAGCGGTGGGCGTCCGACGGAATGCCGCGACTGTCTGCGCCTTCCGGCCTCACGCGCCGTCCCGCTGCTCGGGTTCCGGGCTGCCGTCGTTCTCGTCGCCGTCGCCTGCACCGTCCTGGGTTGGGAGCCGCCACCGTATGATCACGAATCCTCCGCAGCAGCGTCATGTCGGCCGCCGTACCTACGCCCGGCCCTCCGCTCGCACGGTGACCGGAGGCGACCATCAGCTCTGGCTGGTTCGCCATCTCACTGCCCGGGACCGGTGGCTCGCCCGGATGGTCGGGGAGCATCGGGTACTGACCACCCATCAGATCACCCGGCTTGGCTGGACGTCGCAGCGCTCGGCGAACATCCGCCTGCTGGGGCTCTACCGGTGGCGGGTCCTCGACCGCTTTCAACCGCTGGTGTCCCGCGGCCTGGCGCCCATGCACTACATTCTCGACGTCGCCGGGGCGGCGGTCCTGGCCCACGAGGACGACCTGGACCCGAAGAAGATCGGCTATCAGCATGACCGGGCGAAGGGCATCGCCCACTCCCTGCATCTCGCGCACCGTGTCGTGGTCAACGAGATGTTCACCCACCTCGTCCACCACGCCCGCCAGCCCGACAGCGCCGCCCGGCTGACCGCCTGGTGGTCGCAGGAGCGCTGTGCCTTCGCGTTCGGGGACATCGTGCGGCCCGACGCCTACGGCCGCTGGGCCGAGCGCGGTGTCACGCTCGACTGGTTCCTCGAACTCGACCAGGGCACCGAAGCGACGCGTCGCCTCGCCGTGAAGCTCCTCGACTACCACAAGCTCGCGACCACCACCCGGATCACCACGCCGGTGCTGTTCTGGTTTCCCACCACCCGCCGCGAGGTCGCTGCCCGCAAAGCGCTGGCGCCCACGCTCCGTGGACTCGGCCAGCCGGCCCTCGTACCCGTGGCCACCACCGCCGCGGACCTCACCGCGACCGACGACCACCTCGACCCCACGCTCGCCCGCTGGCTTCCCCTGGGCCCGACCGGGCCTGGTCGCCTCAGCCTGCGTCACCTCGGCCAGTTCTGGCCCAACCGTCTCGCCRCCAGCGGCACGGACGCCGTCGCCAGCCCTCCGACCCGCGAGGGGCGGCTGCGCCCGCCACCGCCGATGCCCCCGACCGGTGTGGACGGGCAGTACAACGCCGCCTGACCGCCCCCACGCTCGCCGACGGTCCCGCCCTCGTGCCCACCCCCCGGCATGCGGCGGGACCGTCGCTGTTTCCGGCACCATCGGCCGCGGCACCTCACCTCACGTCTTCTCGGCGCGGCCCGGACGGTCGGGGCCGTGCACGGCCCGCATAGAGGTGAAGGGGCGGCACCGCCACCGGCCGGCGCGCGCGGCGTGTCCAGCCGAGGYGGACGGTCGGGACCGGCCCGCACCCGCATAGCAGGCAGGGACCGGACTCGGACCCTGCCGCGACCGTCACCGGAGAGGACAACAAAGCCCATGAACACCCACACCTGGACCCTGATCGAGGACATCACCGCCCGCGTGCAACGCGCCGTCCGCGCCGGCGACCAGCCCGCGATCCTCGGACTCCACGGCACACGGAACCTGATCGTCAGCGACTACGACTACCTCTGCAGCTGGGCCACCGCCCTCGCCTTCGAGATCCGCGCCGCGGCCCAGGCCCAGAGCAACGCCACCCACCGGTGGGTCCTCGCCGTTCCCCAGGTCTGGTACGACGACGGCGAGATCATCCAGGCCCGGCCGCTGCACACCGCACCCGTCCAAGCCGACGAGCAGGAGGCGATCACCTGGATGAGCTGCGACGACACCGACGGCGTCGACTACGGCCGCGTCCCGTTCACCCGCCGACCCAACGGCGAACCGGTCTTCGACGACCCCGAGTACTTCACCAGCCCCGTCCACTCGCTCCAGCGCACCCCCGGCGCCGCGCTGCACCGCCTTCTGACCGCCAACATCCCCGACCTCGCCTCCCATCTGCCGACGTGATCGCTGACCGGTCGCCTGAACGTCCCGCGGCGCGCTGCTTGGGGTCCGCGTCGCCCGCGGAGGAAGGCACTCGCCTCGGGATCGCCCAGAGTCCGCTGTCCGCTTCCGTGAAGTCCGGGTCCGGACTCGGTCCGGCCAGGGGCCGAAACCGGATCCACACCGCGTGGGACCGGGCCGGAGACGAACCGGACGCCGTACCGACCGTGGGCCGCAGGGCGAGCGCAGGGCAGGGGACGACAAGCCTTCCTGGCCCACCAACGGCTGACCTGCCGCGCTGTGACACGGGCACAGGCTGCCAGCGATCACTGGCCGAAAAAGATCAGCTGTGCCAGCTGCTCACGCTGGCCCGTGTCATCCCCTACCAGGGATCAGGAGGAGACGACAACCATGACTGTCGAAGGCGGGCGCGACAACGTCGGTTGTCGCGTGGACGATGACGCGCGCACGGCCGCGCTCGGCGCGTTGGCCGAGGCCCGGGAACGGGCGCGGTCCATCGAGACGGAGATCCGGACGCTCGCGGCACGGGCGGCGGCCGAGGGGGCGTCCTACGGCGATATCGGCCGCGCCCTCGGGATCACACGGCAAGGAGCCCGCAAGCGATTCCCCCGGCTCGTGGACGCCCGACAGCCCGCGACACCGCGGGTCGTCGGGGAGGAGCTGGAGGGCACGGGGAGCCCGGCTGGCCGCCCGTCGCCTGAGGTGTCGAAGCCAACGGCCTCCGACTCGACAACTCGGGTTGTCGAGCCTGCGGTGAGGCGGGAGGGGAGCGCGGTAGCCCGGCACTCCGGCGGCGCTGAGGAGAGACTGGATCTAGCCCCGACCGAACCCGCCGCGCCGGAGATCGTCTCGGACCAGGCGACAACCATGGTTGTCATCTCGGAGGAGCCGCCCCCGTCGCCGTTCTCCGACCCACAGGAGAGGGCCGCCGCGCCTTCCGCCGCGGCCCGGCCTCGTACGGCGCGTTCGCCGCGTGCGCGGACGACGCCGCCGTTGTCGGAGATGGATCAGGCGTTGGCCACTGCGGCGGGACTGACTGAGGACAGCGAGTACATCCTGGAACGGACCGGCAGCGGCTACCGCGTCCTGGTCGACGGCGTGCTGTGCGGCACCCTGCGCCCCGTCTATACGGRCATGGTCAGGAACCGGCCGCGCGGCTGGCTTCCCCAGGCACCAGGACACACCTCGGTCTTCCCTCCCGCACGCCACTACCCAACCCGCGACGAGGCCGTGTCCCATCTCCTCACCGACCTACGCCACCAGGCTGCCGAACGTCGACGAGCCCGCCGCCGCAGAGCCCACCGCTGACCCCTCCGTGCGCTCGCCATCCCCGACGCGCCCTGCCGCAGCCGCTCGCTCACGCTCACGGCTTCGGGCCGCAAACGCCCCCACCGAGCTGCGGATGGGACACGGAGCTGGCGCCGATCACCGACAACCGCAGATGTCACGCCCGAGCCGACCACGGCCAACGGCAGCGACCTGGAGGCCCCTTTCTCCCGCTGCCAGCGGTGAATGGTCCGTTCTGATGGCTCCTCCTGGTCCCTGGGCACCAGTCGCTCGCTGGCTAGAAAGGGTCAAATCATGCTGGCGTGCCGTACTGACTGAAAAGTTGGTACGAACGGTTCGAAGTCCGGCGGAGCAGGCTAGGAGAAGAGACGGTCCGCGGCGTAGAGGTGACGGACCGGCATCAGTCGATGCGAGGTGGACGCTGTGGCTTCTCCGTCCGCGACCGGCCGTCGCCACCATCTGGCCCGTCACACGGCCGCCAGCGCGCTGCTGGCTGTCACGATGGCCGTTGCGGCGTGCAGTTCGGGTAAGGACACGGGGCCGGAACCGGTGGCGCCCTCGACCGGTCCGGCAGCTCCTTCGCGGCTGACCGCGTCGCCGTCGCCGACGTCGCCGGCGGATCTCGCCGGTCAGCGGGCGGTCGCTGCGTATGACGGGTTGTGGCACGCGATCGCCGAGGCCAGCCACACCTCGAACTGGCGGTCCGCGGACCTCGCGCGTTACTCCTCCKGATCGGCGTTGCAGGTCGCCTCCGGGGGCCTGTACGCCGATCACTACAACGGGCTGGTGTCGCGCGGCGCGCCGGTACTGCATCCGAAGGTCACCTCGGTCAGCCCCACCCAGGCACCGACGACGGTGATGCTGTTCGACTGCGCGGACAGCGCGAACTGGCTGCGCTACCGCACCGCCGGCCCGTCGTTCACCGACGACCCCGGCGGCCGGCGGGCGGTCACCTCCGAGGTTCGGCTGCACCAGGACGGATCATGGAAGGTCACCCGGTACGCGGTCGAACCGGTCGGGTCATGCTGACCCGCAGCGTCCTCATCGGCGCCTGCCTGCTGGGCTTCCTCGCGACCACAGCACCCGCCTTCGCCGACAGCTACGCCACCGCGGACTGCGCGCAGAACCCCCACCCCGGCTGCGAGGTAAGCGCCGGCACGAACGGCACCGCGCCCACACCACCCCGCCGTGACGTCCGGCCCGGGCCGCCGGGCGGCACCTCGACCGGCCGCGGCGGCGGGGAGAAGAGCGCACGTCCGCCCGGTGACCTCTCACTCGACCCCTCGGAACTCGCGGGCTGCGCCTACACGCGCAGCGACTTCCAGCCCGAGGGCGACCCGATCCGGCCGGTAGCCTTCCGCCCAGCTCCACAGGGCAGCCGACCGCGCGTCGTCGCCGCCCTGGACCGCCTCGGCGCGCCACAGGTGCAACCCGTCGCCACCGCGGCAGACGGGCAGCCCGGAGCCTGGTACGTATACCAGTGCCAGGGCGACGGATGGCACGACGCGCTCTACCGGCCACCGGTATGGATCGCGGACGGGCAGGCCGGCCCCACAGCCACCGCACCCGACCCGGCCACCCTCGCCGAGCAGGCCCGCAACCAACTGCGCCTCCAAGGCCCCGCCATCGCCTTCAGCCCAACCAGACGGCAGCTCGTGYGACTACCAACCTGGATGTGGCTCGACCCCGCCAGCTGGCGACCCGTCTCCGCCACCGCCGCCGCCGGCGGAGTCTCGGTGCAAGCGGTCGCCACCCCCGCGCAGGTCGTATGGTCCATGGGCGACGGCACCGACGTGCGCTGCACCGGCCCCGGCACCCCCTACCAGCCCACCGTCGACCCGACGGCCGCCTCCCCCGACTGCGGCCACACCTACACCACCGACTCCGAAGACGAACCCGGCGGCGTCTTCCCCGTGTCCGCCACCGTCACCTGGAACGTCACCTGGGCCGGCGGCGGCCAGAACGGCACCTTCAACGGGCTCACCACCATCTCCACCGCCCAGGTCAGCGTCATCTCCGTGCCCGCACTGACCACCGGCGGAGGCTGACCACCAACCGCGACCCCTGCCCATCGGGGCAGCGAGTAGCGTGGGCAGCAGCCCATCGAGAATAAGAAACCGACCCTCAAACAATGCGACAAATCCGAAATCGCATATCCGAGAGTGAAATCGGAATCGGTGAGCAGGTCCCGCAGCAGCGGCAGCCCAAGYCGCCAGCGAGACACGTACCAGCCAGATGCCATACTCAAGGTAGGAACTCCACTGCCCGCGCAGCGCCCCTACCCGGTCGCCGCCGCTCATCTTTCCCGCATCCCGTGATAGGGACAGCTCGCAAGTAAACGCCCCGGGCCCTGCTGCCCACCGAGGCGACGTTCCCGCGGACACTGCCAGCATGGGYAGGTACCGGAACGCCGGCCCGCGTGCCCAGCGAGACATCCAACCTGGTCAGCGCGCTACTCAAGGTGGACCCGGCCCCCGCCGCTCCTGCGCAGTGCTCGCTTTCGTCGCGCTGCCCATCTGGCCCTTCCCCGCAGCCGTTGTGGGGATCGRCTGAGAATGAGCAGCCGGACCTGGGAGTTCGCGTCTATCTGAGCAGCGCTCCGAGGTGCGCGGCCGGGATACTTAAGCAGCGGATCGCCGGCTGCGGCAGTGCCCAGCGAACTGCCAGCGAGGCGTTTGCCCTGGTCAGCGCGCTACTCAAGTAGACCTGACCACCGCTGCTCATGCGGTCCGCATCTTCGGTGGCCGCTGCTCATCTATACCTGGCCCCTTCAGCCCKACCAGCACCCCGACGGTGGGCCCGTCCGTCAGCCAATCCGGTCGCCTGCTTGAGCCGCTACCCCCCACTCGCACGCTGGTGCAGGTCAGCGGCCTGCTGGCAGTACCAGAACACAGCCCGACTTTAGCTCCTCGGAGCTTTGTTAATAATCGATGGACCCTGTGGGGACTGGCCGTTCGCTGGCGGCGGTCGACTGGAATTCCGGGCACTACCGGCACGCCCTCCCGAATAGAAGACTTCCCCGCAAAGGAATCCCTCCATCCCTCCCGCTTTTCTATACATCTTCCATTCTACGATTTCACGCCTTCCGCCCTCTTCTGCTATTCGTCCGATTCTTATTTCGCCCTCCCCGCAGGCGTGATGGGTGCATCTTTGTCGACGAAAAATGGACGCGCGATGCCTGGGAAATTCCAGAAAAGATGGTCTGGGGATATTGATTTCTCGGTACCGGTGGGGGATTATTAGTTATCGGCGCGTTGCGCCCGGCGCGCGACGCCAATTCACCCTTCTGTGGAGTCTTTCCATGTCGCATGTCTTCTTTTCCCGTGAGATTCCGTCGACCGTTCCCGGTGAGGCCGCCACCCGCGAGGACATGGCGCGCGTCACCCAAGCCGACTGGGAGGCCATCGTCGGTCACGCCCGCCGCTACTGCCGGAAGCTCGACGCGTCCCGCTCCCGCAAGCGGGCCGACCGCAGCGCCACCATCAGCCGCAACGGCTACGCCCCCTATGGCACGGACGACGTGTCCGACGACGTCGCCCACGACGCCGTCCTGATCTACGCGCGTAGGCTCGGTGTGATCGTCCGGGACTGCGTCGTCGCGTCCGTCAATGTCGCCACCCGAGAGCCCGACCGCTGGCAGTACCAGCCCCAGGACGGGGAGATGTTCATCGTTGACCGTGGCACCGTCCGTGCGTGGGYGGTCAAGTCCGCCGCCCAGCGCAACGGCTACCGTCCCCCACGCCGCGAGACCAGCGCGGGAGAGATCGAGTCGCAGGCGCATCACCTCGCGGCGGTGACGTTCCTCGCTGGCGTCTCCGATGTCGTGTTCGCGGCGGCATGGGGAGACGGRCGCGACTTCCCGACGCTGCGGAGGATCATGGCTGTCGCTCGCCGCGCTGAAGATCTTGGACGTACCGGCGTGTTCGCCATCGTCGCCCAGCAGATCTACGGCGGAAAGTACGGATCACGCCGCGCTGTGATCAAGGTTCGGGATGCCGCACTCGCGGAAGCACGCGAACTCACCTCGCGCTGCGACACGATCCGAGACGCTCTCACCTATCAGGACCGGCATCGGCGCATCAGCAACGACGACTGACCGCGCCACCTGGAGCCTCCGAGCCCACGGCTCGGAGGCTCCACCCATGTCCGGTCACCTTGTAGGCCGATGCGACGCCTGGTCCCGTCAAGCCGTCCCGCCTGATCATCGAAGACGGGAGACCGGCGGTGTCCCGATCGGTGTAGCGCAGATCACGCCGGGCTGAGCACGGCGCACAGAAGCGGTCGGCGTCGGGAGACGAAGACCGGGCGGAAGGCGCCCGTCTCACCCACGGCGCACGACTGGGAGATCAGCAACGCCGCTACGTCGCTGTCAGGAACCGAACTCGCCATCGCGTGCGCCAGCGAGGAACGCCGTCCACTCTGCCGCCGTGAACACGAGGACGGGCCCGCCGGGGTCCTTGGAGTCCCGGACCGCACGGCCACCGTCGGGCAGCTCGGCGACTTCGACGCAGGCCCCGCCGTTGCCGTTGCTATGGCTGCTCTTGCGCCAGTGCAACTGGGTGTCACGGGTTGTGGTCATCGTCAACACCTTCCATCGCGTCGACGATCAGGCGGCGTGATGCGTCCTCATCGTGGGCTGATGCCCGCAGCCTATCCATCCGTTCCCGGTACTGACTGACGTCCGCCGGGCGATCAAGGTACAGGCTGCCGGTCGCCTGATCGATGTAGACGATCTCCGGTGTGTTGTCCCCGTCGGGGAAGCCCAGCAGGATGAACGATCCACCCATGCCCGCGTGGGCCCCGAGACGGAACGGCAGCACCTGGATAGTGATCTCGGGACGGCGGGACATCTCGATCAGGTGGGCGAGTTGGGCACGTGTCACCGTGGGCCCACCGACCACACGGCGGACCGCGGCTTCGTCCAGGATCGCCCAGAGCTGCGGCGGTGGGTCGGCGGYCAGCGCCTTCTGACGACCGAGGCGGAGATCCACGGCACGATCGATCTCCGCATCAGCCAGCAGCGGCGTGGCGGCCTGCATCACCGCGCGGGCRTAGTCGGCGGTCTGGAGTAGCCCGGGAACGAGCAACATCTCGAATGTCGCGATGTGGCTCGCCTCGGCTTCGAGCCCGACATACACCTCGAACCAGCGCGGAACCACATCCCCGTAGGTGTGCCACCAGCCCTGCTGCCGGGTCTCCTTGGCCAGCGCGAGGACCGCCTCACGTCGGGCGTCGTCGGTGATGCCGTAGGCGTGCAGAAGATCACTGACGTCGATCGCCCGGAACGAGACGAGCCCGTTCTCCATCCGGCTGATCTTCGCCTCCGACCCGCGGATCGCCTTGGCCGCCTCGGCGGCGGTGAGCCCGGCCGCTTCGCGCAGGCGGCGCAGCTCGACCCCGAGCCTGCGTCGTCGAACCGTTGGCCCCGATCGTGCCGCCACGACCCCTCCACTCCGCCTTGCCCCGCTGGCGCCACAGTCTGGCACCGCTGCGTGCGTCGCCGCCCACACAGGACCACAACAAGTCCGAACGGACTTCCGATCGTACTTGCATCCGGAAGTCCACAGGCCCATCATCGGCTTGCCAGGGGGACGATCCGCGCAGATCAGGTCACGCAGGCCGCATCAGCGCGGGCACGTCCTTCACACCGTCCGCTGTCCCCGCCGGATGCACCGCCGCCAGGCCAGGCCCGGCGGGGTCAGCGTCACCAACCGCAACGACAGGCGGGGATGAGCTTGTGTGGTGCCGTAGACAGCCAGAGGCGACACGGCCAGGGCCGCGGGCATGAGCGGTGACCCGACGCCCATTGTCCGGGTGGCCGTGGCGCACTTCCCACCCACCGACGCCGCCGTGACCGACGTGCGCACGAGCACGGTTCGCACGCTGACCGCATGGTTCGTGAGCCGCGCCGCRGTCTCGATCACCGAAGCCGTCGCCTGTGAACTGGCGTCCAATGCCGTCAAGGCCAGCCACCCGCGCGACGTGGTGGCGATACGGCTCACCGCCGCGAGCGGACACGTGCTCGTCGAAGTGTGGGATAGCAGCGAGGTGGGTCCGCAGCTCACCAGCCCCGACGCCTTCGACGAGCACGGACGCGGTCTCACCCTTGTCGATGCGCTGAGCACCCGATGGGGATGGTTCCGGGCGCGTACCGGCGGAAAGGTCGTCTGGGCGCAGATTCCGGGTGGATTGCGCCCGACGACGGCCATCACGGCTCCGGTGATGCCGACACGAACGCCGGTGGCAGGGCCGCAACCGGTGGAACCGGTGGCCTACCGCACCGACCAGCAAACCCTGCGGCGGGTCGCGGACGCGCTGCGCGCTCTGGACCCCTGGCAGCACCCCCGCCGACCCGAGGCGGTCACCTCTGGCCAGCACCTCGCAGCCCAGAGAAGGAAGCGGGGATCAGGCCTGCGGACCGTCCCATGAGCAGTGATGGAAGACATCCGCGGCGGCCTGCGGGCCACGGGATGATCCACCTGGAGATCGCCAGCGAGCTTGACCAGCGATACCCGTTCCGTCCCGCGCGGCGATCGCATCGGCTGTAGTCGTGCCGTGATCCGGCCGTGGTCGGCCTCGATCGGATTGTTCGCGTACTGGTCGTCGATGTGAGGAGCGGCAGGGAGCTGTTCGTCGAGGACTCGTGGGGAGGAGGCGGCCCGGTCGGTGGTCACCTCGACGGGCCGCCGGCCGTGGGACAGGGCGCGGGTAAAGAACCGGCGGGCCGCGGCGAGATCCCGCTTCTCGCCGGCCACCACGTCGATGACCTGGCCGACCTGGTCGACGGCCCGGTACAGACAGGTCCATCGTCCGGCGACCTTCACCGACGTTTCGTCGACGAACCAACGATCATCCGGTGTGTGCCGGCATGGCCGGGCCGCGTCGATCAGCAGCGGGGTGAACCGGCGCACCCACCGGTAGACCGTGACGTGATCAATCTCGAGGCCGCGTTCGGCGAGGAGTTCCGCCACGTCGCGGTACGACAGGGCGAACCGCAGGTACCAGCGGACCGCCAGGGTGATCACCTCGGGTGGGAACCGGAACCCGGCGCACTCCGACGTCGGAACCAGTTGTCACCAGTGGACGGACACGACGTCGACGCATCACTCGATCACGACCGATCGGCGGTCGCGGACAGCGGACTCCGCCGATGCACCAGAGCCCCCGCGGGTCGTTCGCAACCTCGCCGATGGCCGGTGGTTCTGCCAGACAGGCGCRGCGGCGGGCGACTGTTTTCAGGAAGCTGCGACCCGGCGGCCCATGGCACCTTTGGGTGAGGGCCAGCCTGGTGTGGGAACTGTCGTGAACAGTCGAGGGCCATGCCGTATCTGTTACCTCCTGGCCTCGGCGCATCGACGCTGCCACCTGCCCCGACACTTCGCCGCGGCGCACCAGGAAACATTTTATGATCTGCTTGAAAGCAACTTCATTCGAGTGTCGCGCGGGCGGTCTGGCACTAGTTATTCCGGGTGGTTTCGGTTTTCCTGTCGTGACCTATTGGGCTGCGGTGTTACGATTGGGATATCGGTCATCCGGCGCCCGTCGACGACTAGCGCCATGCACCTGGTAGTCGGCCGAATCGTATTCCGGTGGCCACGCCGATATCACTTCTTCAGGGAGGACACTGCAATGGCACGTAAGTCCCTGGCACTTGAGCTCTATACCAACGCCGACGACACCGTCGACCACCGCTACATGGCTCAGATGCGAGAGCAGGATTCTACTCCGGTGGCGACGAACCCATCGCTGCCTCGCTTCACACTGGTCGTCGGCCCCTCTCCTTTCAGTATGCCGCGTGGGTGGGAGTTCTTCCTCACCTCCCCGTACGAGGGCGCCAGCTACATCTCCACTGTCCTGCACAACGCGGGCTATCCGGTGCGCATTATCGACGTGCGGTACTCGCTGGACCCGCTAAACGAGGCCTACAATGCCATCGTCGGACAGACCGACGTGCTGGGCGTGTGCACATTCGAGGACAACTTCCCCTTTTGTCGCGAGCTTATGGCTAAGATGAAGGAAGCAGAACCGGACGTGCCGATCATCTGCGGCGGCTCGCTGGTCACCTCGGTGCCGCACGTGTTCATGAACGACACCGCCTGCGACATCGCAGTGATCAGCGAAGGCGAGATCACAATCCTGGAGCTGATGGAGAGCTACGCGGCGGRTCGTTGGGAGCGCGACCTGCCCAGTATCCGTGGGATCTGCTACCGCACCAAGGAGGGTGAGGTCAAGCGGACGCCTGCTCGGGGTCAAATGATGGATCTCGACGCGCTGCCCAGGATGCGGCTGGAGCTGTGRCCGCAGTCTCAGGGTCACAATGGCCTCCAGCCTCAGATCATCTCCTCCTACAGCCGCGGCTGCAAGATGGACTGCTCCTTCTGCTATCGCACCACTCCGCAAGTACGGGCCAAATCCCCGGAAAAGATGGATCGGGACATGGCTTGGCTGAAGACTCGCTATGGCATTGACTTCTGCTTCTTTGTCGATCTGACCTTCAGCTCGCACCGCGGCCAGACCATCGAGATGTGCGACGTCATCAAGCCATACAACATCGGCTGGACGTGCCTGACGCGGTGTGCGGACATGGACAAGCCAAGGGCCGATGCCATGCGTGATTCGGGCGCCGATATCATCCTCTACGGCGTGGAGTCGCTRGGCAAGGACGTGCTCCGTGAGGCCCGCAAGGGCAGCAGCGAGAACCTGACTATCCGGGCGATGAACACCACCTTCGACGCTGGCGTGCGCTTCGGGTCCCTRCTCATCGTCGGACTGGCCAACGAGAGCGAGGAATCGCTGAGACACATGGTGGAGTTCGCMGAGACCTACAACCATGTCACCCGAGTCAAGTACCTGTCGGCCATGCCGGGAACCACGGTCTACCAACARGCCATCGCCTCCGGTCTTATCCGCTCCGAGATTGACCACCTGAATTGGCTCTCGACCGAGCAGGCGCTGTATGAGGACGAGTTTCTCAACGTCAGTGGCCTGCCCGAGCAGGTCTGCCGCGATGCCTACAAGCGCATCTATGACTCCTACGAGCCGKGGCCGGTGATGAACTTCAAGCACTTCCCCGAGAACTTCCAGTACTTTCATCCGCAGCCCGACGACGGCCTGGAGCGGTCGACGTCATACGCGGGCCGCAACTGGCGGCGGGRGTTCAGCTCTGCGGCAGGCCCGTTGGCCCCCGGCTCGGAGCGATTCACCCTGGACAGGTGCGCCAGCCCGGATGTGGCCGCCCTGGGTAGTAGCCTGATCCCCAGCGGGGCCGCGCGGATGGTTAAGGCCGCCCCGGCGCATGTCGCGGCCGCATCGGCTTGAGCGGCGGTGGTTGTGGTGAGCGCCGCCGTTCCACCACCTGGGTCGGCGCGCCCTGTCCTGATTATTGGTACTGAGCGATCCGGGTCGAATCTTCTGCGGCTCATGCTCGACGCACACCCCGCCATCGCGGTCCCGCACCCGCCGCACCTGATGAGGTACCTGGCCCCGCTGGCAGCGTCCTACGGAGACCTCGGTGTTGCGRCCAACCGCACACGGCTGGCCCGCGACGCGCTGCGGATCGTGCGTGCTCACCTGCATCCTTGGCCGCATCCGGTAGATCTCGCACGCGTGGTCCGCGAGTCCGACGCCTCCACGTTCGGCGTTGTAGCCGCGATCTACGAACAGTACCGCGAGGCCGAGGACAAGCCGCGGTGGGGGTGCAAGAGCACGTTCATGGTCGACCACATCGACGAGGTGCTACGCCGCTATCCCGACGCCCGGTTCGTCTGGCTGGTCCGGGATCCCCTAGACGTCGCTGCCTCGGCCAAGCGTGCGGTCTTCGGCCCAAGCATGCCCTATCGGATGGCCCGGCTATGGCTACGCGAGCAGCGGTGCGCGGACGCGGCGCTGGCGCGGCACGGGCCCGCGGTGGTATACCTGCTTCGCTACGAGGACTTGGTGACCGAGCCAGAGGGCGCGTTGAACGAACTCTGCTCCTTTCTCGGCGAGCCCATGCATGCCGGGATGTTGCACCATCATCTCACATCGGGGGCGCGTCGGATCGGCGCGCTCGCCGAGTCTTGGAGACGGGCCGCGCAGCCGGTCGGCGCCGACCGGATMGGCGCGCACCGCACCGGCCTGACCGCCGCCGAGCGTAGGCAGGTGGCTGCGGTGGCTGCACCGCTGGCCCGGCGGCTGGGCTACGACCATGGCTCGGACGCCGACGCCGCGCCGGAGGAGGTGGCGCCTTCGATGGTCGCCATGGCGCTGCGCTCGGCTGGACTGCGCACCGTGATCGAGGTGCGTTCGTTGTGCCGGGACCGTAACTACACCCGTAGGCTCCGGCGCGACGCGACGGTGCGCTCGCTGCGGCTGACAGCGTGGGCGCGCACCCGGGTGCCAATGGAACTGCCCCAGTTGAGAACCCGGTGATGAATGGGAGACGCGTGAAAATCAACAGGCTGGAGCTCGGCCGGGAAGGGACCGGGATCGACCGTGAAAACGTCGTCGGCCACTTCAGTGCCCGCGCTCGCACCTATGACATGTCCAGTTCCTGGTGTACCGACGACGAGCTAGGCGCAGTGATCGTGCGTGTCGCCAATGCGGGTCCGACCGACCGCGTGCTGGACGTTGCCTGCGGGACCGGATTGGTATCGCGACTGTTTCACGGCAGGGTTGGCGCAGTCATCGGGGTCGATATCACCGAGGACATGGCTGCTCAGGCCCGGCCACACCTCGACGAGCTGGTCATCAGCCCTGCGGAGGAACTGCCCTGGCCCAATGCCAGCTTCGACGTCGTGGTGTGCAGGCAGGGCGTGCAGTTCATGCGCCTGCCCGATGCGGTGCGCGAGATGGTGCGGGTACTGCGGCCGGGCGGGCGGCTCATACTGATCAACCTGTGTGCCTACGGACCGGACGACCGCGACGAATACTTCGAGGTGCTGCGTCTGCGCAATCCGGTACGGCGCCACTTTTTCCTACCCGAGGACATGGCGAAGCTGGTTGCCAGCTCGGGGTGCACCGATCTGCGGACCGAGCGGTATGTCTCGATCGAGGACGTCGATGTCTGGTCGGACAACGGCGCTATCGACGAGTCCGCCCGAGAGGCCATCCGCGAGGTGTACCGCTCTGCCTCGCCTGAGTTCAGCCGCCTGCACTCGGTGCACCAGCGAAACGGCCTGTTTGTCGATCACATGCTCTTCGTGATCGCCTCCGGCTGCAAACCTGGCGGTGACGTTGCATGACCGCGGTAAACGCTTCATCTGCCGGCTGACCCTGGAAGCCGCCGCGTTCGCCGGCCTGCCTGGGCCTCGGTAGCCCACCGAGGCCCAGTGTCAGGCAATCTTTATCCAATCAGGAATCGGGTGAAATGGTTAATAAGAGGGGGAGTCGGGCGATTCGCGGCGGGCGCGACCTTGACGCTGATAAATCCAGCCCGACTGGTGCGCTCCTTCTGCTGAACATCCAACACCTGCTGATCGCGATGGACTTCACCGTCGTCTTCGTGGCGCTGCCAACAATGGGGGACGACCTCGGTCTCACTGATCGTGGGCTGACCTACGTCACCGCGACTTACGGGCTGGCCTTCGCTGCGTTCCTGCTGTTGGGTGGCCGAGCCGCGGACGTGTTCGGGCGGCGCCGGGTGCTCTTGGTGGGACTCGCRCTATTCGTCGTCGCCTCGGTAGTCGCGGTGTCAGGCTCGGCCGCCGCGTTGCTGGTTGGCCGCAGCATGCAGGGTGYCGCCGCGGGCCTCATCACCCCGGCCGCCCAAGCCTTGGTCGTCACGCGATACCCCGAGGGGAAACAGCGTACGAGGGCGCTGAGTTGGTGGGGTGTCACCGGTGCGGGCGRCCTGGCCCTGGGGGGACCGGCCGCAGGGGTACTGACCTGGGCACTGGACTGGCGGGCTGTCCTGCTGGTCAATGTCCCGATTGGGTTGCTGTGCTTGGTCTTGGCGCCACGGCTGATCGCCGTCGACGCGACCAGGGAGACCGAGGCTGGGCCCCGGTTCCGTCTTCCCGCGGTCCTAACGGCAGGCGCGGCGATGGGTCTTCTGGTATGGACGGTCGCCGAGGGTCCGGTCTCTGCCGCTGCGGATACCCTGGTCCGGGCAACGGCCGTAGTGGTGCTACTGGGAGCATTCGTGCTTATGGAGCGGCGGAGCACAGATCGGCTGATGCACCGCGATATCTTGCGCGTCCGTCCGGTGGCTGTCGCCGACCTGATGTCGGTGTTTTTCGGTGCCGCCCTCGGAGGGCAGTTCTTCGCTATCACCCTGTATCTGCAGGCAGTGAGCGGAATGTCCGCGCTCGTCGCCGGACTGATGTTTATTCCGGTTACGCTTTTCATGGTCGTAGGCAACAAGGTCGGAGTCCTGCTGATCGCTAGAATCGGCCCCATCCGCAGCCTGCCTGTCGGGCTGGCAATTGCTGCGGTGGCCGAGGTGGCGATGGCGTTCTTGCCCACCGGTGGTGGCGTGCCGTTGCTGGTTCCCGCGATGATCCTGCTCGGTCTGGGCCAGGGCATCGCGTTCGTCGCGATCACCGTTGCTGCCACGGCCACCGTCGCAGCTGAGCGGCAGGGTGTTGCGTCCGGACTACTCAACGTTGGCATGAACATTGGGCAGTCGATCGGTCCCGCCGTGCTCGCCGCGATTGTCACCTGGCGGTCCACTGCCGCCCTCGACGGCGGGGCGGGCCAGGCCGAGGCGAACAACCAGGGTTTGCACGGCGCTTTTCTRGCCATCGCCGCGATCGTGGTCGTGGGACTGCTGGTGTGCGGGGTGCTGCTGCGGTCGGGACCGGGCCGAGTCGAATCGGTCCACGCAGGCTGATGCCGGCGGACGTGCCCGGGGGTGCCGTCACCGTGTGATCGGTTCGTCTGGCTATGCAGCACCGACGCTGCAGGTTGCCCCACGTCACTTCATCCAGATGCGGGTGGCTGACTCATGGTCAGTATGATGCCGTCGTGGAACTCAGTTTGGCCGATGCCGAGCGGCTGCGTCGGATCTTGGGTGATCGTGTGGTTGCCGCCCGCGCGATCACCGACAGAGGCTACACCCCGAACCGTCGTTGGGTCGTCGAGCTGGCCGGGGGCCGTTCTGTCTTCGTCAAGCAGGCGGTCAATGAGGAGACAGGGGCCTGGCTACGTACCGAGCACGCGGTCTACTCCTCACTGGGTGGGTCGTTCCTGCCTGAATCGCTAGGGTGGGACGACGACGGCGCGACTCCGATGCTGGTGCTGGAGAACCTCTCCGACGGCGAGTGGCCGCCGCCGTGGACTCCCGAGGCGATCGAGGCAGTGCAGACAAGCCTGGCCGAGCTRCACCGGGTGCCCGYCCCCGCCGACCTGYCGGCTATCGAGGCCAGCCCCTACTGCCAGCAGGGCTGGCGGCTGGTCGCAGAAGACCCCGGCCCTTTCCTCTCGCTCGGCCTGTGCACGCACGGCTGGCTGGACCGGGCGCTGCCTGCTCTGCTCGGCGCGGCCGACAGCCAGACGCTCGCCGGGCGTTCCACCCTCCATCTCGACGTACGCAGCGACAACGTCTTCCTACGCAAAGGCCGTGCGGTCCTGTTCGACTGGAACCACGCCGCCATCGGCAATCCTGAGTTTGACATCGCGTTTTGGCTGCCGAGCCTGCGTGCCGAGGGCGGTCCGCTACCCGAGCGGGTCGTAGCCGACCTCGACCCGGCTATGGCCGCGCACGTGGCGGGTTTCTTCGCCGCGCGCGCAGGCCAGCCGCCTATCCCCGACGCACCGGGGGTCCGCGGCATCCAGCTGGTTCAGCTACGCATCGCCCTGCCCTGGGCCGCGCGTGTGCTGGGCCTGCCGGCTCTGACCTGACCTGCCGCGACCCGGTGCTCGCGGTGCCACTGCGGGCAGATGTTCGCCGACGGGTTTGTTCGGGGTGTGGAGAGCGACCTCTGGCGGCGGCGACACGGCTGGGCCGAGGCCCGCGTCTGGCAGCGTCTRCCTGGCACTGCTGCCCGAGCGCAACGTCGCCGGACAGATTGTCCTGTACCAGGCATTGGTCGACTCGTCACACATCCCCGCAGTGAGCAGGATGGTTATGAGACTTTCGGCCATGTCGGTAGCAGCGGACCGAAGGCGCCCTTGGCGGCGTTGCGGCATAGCAGTTCGGGTTCGTCATCGCTCCAGCCGAACTCCCGGGCGAGCGAATCCAGCTCGGCGGTGAGAGTGGTAGCAGCGGTGGTGCGCGCGTCGGTGTTGACCGTTGCGCGGATGTCCTCGTTCAGGAAACGCGCCACTGGATGTGCCGCCAGCGCGGGCACGGCCCGYGTCAGCACATTGGAGCGTGGACAAGTTTCCAGCACGATCTGATCCCGGCGCAGACGATCCAGTAGCGCCGCTTCCTCGACGCTGCGTACCCCATGCCCGATACGCCAGGCGCCGAGCACGTCCAACGCTTCCCACACGCTCTCGGGACCGACCGCCTCGCCCGCGTGAACGGTCACCGGGATACCTTGGCTGTGCGCCAGGTTGAATGCCTCGACGTGTCGCGCGCCAAGGACCCGCTCGTCGCCCGCCAGATCCAGACCAGCGACGACGTGCCGTAGCCGCGCGGCGGCGTCGGCGACCATGAGACTGATCTCCGGAGACTGCTGGCGTAGGCAACATACGATCAGCGCGGAGCCGACTCCATGTGCGCGCGTTCCCTCCGCCAASCCGTCGGCCACCGCGATAATCGCATCGTCGATCGCCATGTCCGCGCGGGTGTGCAGCTGCGGAGCGAAGCGGGCTTCACCATAGTCGACCCCATCGGCGGCCCAGTCCGCGACCAGTTCAGCGGCGGTCCGGCGCAGCGCATCCGGGGTCTGCAGCACGTCCAGGGCAATGTCGATGTATGTCAGGAAGGAGGGCAGATCTCCCACGTCCTCCGGTGCGACGGCCAGACGCTCGATGGGCGCGACGAGGGTCAGTCGTGCTGCTGCGGCCATGTTGGCCAGTGTGTTCAGCCGGACCGAGCCGTCGAGAYGGCAGTGCAGTTCGCAYCGGTTCACGGCATCGGATCCGCGTTCCGAAAGCGACTGGTGGAAAATAGGCACCGAGGCCCTTCAGCCCTTCCTACCAGGGCCACGCAAGCGGAGTGGCCGCTTCGTTGTCGGTCAACGAGCACACGCCCTTCACCCACCCGCTCGTCCAGCGTCATCTGCGCATGAGCCTCTCCAGCCCGCACCCCAGTGTGATGCCTGGGGACGGCTATATTGATCGAACTGAAAAGGCGTGGCTTGAGCCAAATCCAGGTATGCATGGCGCCCTGCGAACCACCTGCGCGAGCAGCATGCGTCGCGCCAGAAGTGTTGTCGCCCGCGCACGCCGGCTATTCGAACACGGTGGCGGACGTCAGCGTGACCGCGGTCAGCGGCCAGTATCCGAATTGACCGTCACGTGGTGGGCGCTATCGGGACACCGATACCGGGAGTTTCACCGCAGACCGCAGACCCAAGCTGCTGGACCATTCCACCTGGCCTGCCAACTCCAGGTTCGGCGCCATGTCGATGATCGCCTCGATCGACTCGGTCATCTCCAGCCGGGCCAAGCCCGCGCCGATGCAGTAATGGCTGCCTTTGCCGAAGCCCAGGTGCGGATTGGGTGAACGGCCGACGTCCACCTCGTCCGGACGTTCAAACACACCAGGGTCGCGATTGGCGGCCAGCAGCATGAACAGTACCCGAGAGCCTTCGTGGAGGTGCTGCCCGGCCACGGTCATCGGCTCGGTCACCACTCTGGGCACGAGGGTGAATGGGGACTCGTAACGGATGAACTCCTCTATCGCGGTCGGGATCAGTGAGCGGTCGCGCTCCAGTCTCTGCATCTGGTCGGGGTGGGCGAGCAACGTGGCCACCGCGTTGGCGATCGCGGCCGAGATCGGGTCGCAGCCGCCGGTCATGAACTGCGCGAACGTGCCCACCACCGCGTGCGCGCCGACGTCGGCCACGGCCAGCATCGGCGAGTCGTCGCGGCCGGTGCGGYGATGTTCCTCCACCAGGTGGTAGACATAGTCGCACATCTGGTCGTAGGACTCCGCCGCAGCCATGGCCCGCGACGCATCCGGCTGCGGCGCACTGATGAAGTCGATGATGTGGTGYGACCAGCGGGAGCAGTTGTCCCACTCCTGCTCTGGAACACCGAGCACCTCCGAGATCACCGCCGTGGCCAGCGGTCTGGCGAAGTCGCTGTTGACGTCGACGACCTCCGCTCTGGCCCGGTCCAACAGTGACCGCGCCGCGGCGCGGACCGCCTCTTGGCGTTTCTGCACCGCTCTCGGGGTCAGCACGCGTTGCACCGACCCGCGCACAACGGTGTGGTAAGGCTCGTTGGAGAAGACCATCCAGCTTTCGTAGAATCGTTGCAGGTCGGCGAATTTCGCCAGGTCTTCGGCGGACAGTTGGGCCATGAATGACGTCGGGCCCTGTGAGGACAGCCGGTGGTCGTACAGGCCCATCTCGACGTCGGCGTGCCGAGTTACCAGCCACGCGCCGACGGCGTCATCCCAGTACATCCGTTGGTGTTCGCGGATCGCACGGAAGGAGGTGTGCCAGTCCCGCAGGGCGTCGGCATCACCGAGGTCGGGTAGGGTCGCCATGTGGATGTCCTCTCTCAGATCAGCAAAGGGGAGCGACGAGTGTGATTAGCTCACGGTAGCTACATGATCGCCTACGGGGGTGGTGGTGGATGGCATKAAAGGYTGGGGTGCCAGGGAAGTCGCGATCGCGGCGACGGTGGCGACACCGCAGAACAGCAGTGCGACATCGACGGTCATGCGCGTGCCGGAGGCAATCGCTGTGGCGGCCAACGGGAGGAAGCTGGCGACGGTGACACCAACTTGGTACGTCACCGCAAGCGCGGAGAATCGCCGGGTAGGCGGGAACAGCTCGGAGAGGAATGCCGCGAGATTACCATAGCAGCCGCCGTGCCCGATCGATATGGCCATGACGTAGATTGCGCTCACCGCGAGTAGGTTTCCACTGTCGAACCACAGCAGCGCMGGGACGGTGGTCGCTGCGGCGACCGCGTAACCGAACACCATCAATGGTTTGCGCCCGATCCGATCCGACAGTGTGGCGAACAGCGGTATCGAGAGACACTGCAACGCGGCGCTGATGACCAGTGCAGTCAGCGCGACATCGTGGCGACCACCTCCTGTGGCCACGGTGGACAGCAGGAAGACGCTGTAGAGCGAGACCGTGCTGCCCACTCCGAGCGCCGCCAGTAGCCCGCACAGCACGTGGCGCGGCTGCTCGCGCAGGACCTGTGCCACCGGTAGCCRCACCACCTCGCCCGCGGCCCTGGCCTGGCTGARCTCAGGGGTCTCGGCGATGYCCAGTCGCACGTACAGTCCGATGCCCACCAGCACCACAGAGGCCAGGAACGGGAGACGCCAGCCCCAGGACAGTAGCTCCTGCCTGGGCAGCTGGGCCAGCGCCGTCCAGGTGAGGGTGCTCAACGCGAGGCCGACCGGGAACCCCAGCAGCGGCCAGCTGCTGTACCATCCGCCCCGGCCCGGTGGGGCGTTCTCCACCGCCAGCAGCACCCCGCCGCCCCACTCGCCGCCGATGCCGATCCCCTGCAACACGCGCAGCACGATCAGCAGCGCGGGGGCCAGCACCCCGACCTGGTTGCTGGTAGGCAGCAGGCCGACGAGAAACGTGGCCATCCCCATCACGCCGAGAGTCAGCACCAGGATCGACTTGCGCCCGACCCGGTCGCCGAGGTGTCCGGCAAGCAGGCYACCGATTGGCCGGGCCAGAAAGCCGGCTGCGTAGGTCGCGAACACAGCCAGGATCTGGGCCTGAGGCGAGCTCTTAGGGAAGAACAGCGGCCCCAGTACCAGCGCCGACGCGGTGGAGTACAGGTAGAAGTCGTACCATTCGATGGCGCTGCCGATCATGCTCGTCAGCAGGATCCGTAGCGCCGACCGGTCCCGGTTATGGGGGGTCGGCAAATGTCTGCTCCTCAACATCGGGGACGGGTTCATGTGGGTGAGCCCGGATCAGACGTCCGTAGTGGACGTACTGGTCCGAGCGGGCGCCGGGGCGCACCCGCAGCTGAGACGCGGAACCAGCCGCACGCCGAAGACGGTTACCCGGGTGTCGCCCGGTCCGGGGTTCAGGGCCTCGTTTACCGCCATATCGGCGAAGCCCGCGATGTCTACCGCCACGGTCGACAACGGCGGCGCGGCGAACTCACCTTCCGGTAGCCCGTCCATGGCCAGCACGGCCAGGTCGTCGGGCACCCGCACCCCCGCAGCCCGCRCCGCAGCGAGCACCCCGTGCGCATGCTCCTCGGTGGTAGCGAAGATCGCGTCCGGCTGGTAGCTGCCCGCTATGGCCGCCAGCGTAGCGCGCATGGCCTCGGCACGGAGGAAGCCGCTGCGCAGCACCGAGGTGACGGGGGCGCCCGCAGCCCGCAGCGCGGCGGAGAACCCCCGCTCGCGGTCGGCCACCGGGGACTCCCGGTCCGGACCGCTCAGACACAGCGGCCTCTTACGGCCATGGCCGACCAGGTGCTCGGCGGCCAGCCAGCCCCCTCGGTAGTCGTCGCCGATGACCAGCGGCCCGTGGAAGCCGATGACTCGCTTGTGGAGCAGCACCACTCGGCAGTCCAGCATCGACAGGACGTGTCGGATCCCGGGGGTATCCGCGGAGTTGACTACGAWGAGCGCGGCGGGGGAGAGCCGTGAGAATGCGTCAAGGTAGTGCTCTTCCGCGCTAGGGGAAAACGCCGTGTTGCCTACCAGCAACAGGTGTCCCCGGCGGGCCGCTGCCCGCTCGACCGCGTGGACTAACCGTGCGAAGAACGGGTTGGCTGCGTCGGGCACCACCAGCCCCAGCAGCATTACCCCGCGCATGCTCAGCCCTCGGGCCAGGGCGTTGGGCCGGTACCCCAGTTGCTCAATCGCAGCTAGCACTCTGGCCCTCGTGGCGCCCGCGACCGGTCGCGRGCCACCGTTGACCACGTAGCTGACCACTGCCGTCGAGGTGCCCGCCAACCGCGCCACGTCGTCGCGGGTGACCCGCCCGCCCGCCACCGGCTCACGCTCGCGCACAGTCGGGCCGGCCGGCAGCCGAGCGGCCAGTTCAGTGGCTTGAGTCCTGATCGTCATGGTTGCGCTGCTCTCGACAGGCTGCTACGACGCGGGGCGCGCACCTGCTCGACGACCGCCACCGGCAGCCGGCGGCGTTGCCGGACCACCCTCCAGCAGCGACTGAACCGGCTCGGGGGGCGCCTGCGGTCAGCGACCATTAGGCCCAACCAGGTCCGGGCCACCTGCGGGCGCGGGCCGTCGACCATTCCGCACCGCTCGCCGGCCACCCAGCCTGCGTCGTCCACCGCAGGCAGCGTGYCCGCCGCACGTTAGTCGGGTACGTGCCGCCCGAGTTCCGCGCGCAGCGCGGTGGGCAGCCGACGCTGATCGTCGAGGGCGAGGATGATCGTGTCCGGGGCCAGTCTACGACCGTCGAGCGAACCCGTAGAGCTGCAGCCGCGGGGTGCAGGTGAATGGCGCAACAGCGTGCCCCTGACGCTCCGCCGGCCACCCTCGCCGCGGGTGGGAGCCCGCCCGCCTCACTCACCGGCCACCGGGTAGACCGTTGGATCGTCCAAGGGAACCTTGAGCCAGGAGAGCATCTGCCGCAGCTGATGGTAGGCGGCGAGCCGATGTTCGTCGGAGTCGGCCTCCTCGGCGGTGCGTACCGGCTCCCACATCCTGCGCACCATTGTGGGCCCCAGTTCCAGTAGCCCCGCGCTRCCGCCGGTGGCCCATCTCGCCAGCACGTAGCGCACCAGCGCGCCGACCGGGATCTCCAGCCTGCTCGCCAGGGTGCTCACCGTGGTCAGCGGTTCGAGCCGGGTGTAGTCGGCGACCTCGGCACGGAAGTTGGCATCCGGGTCTTCCGCGGACCACTCCCCGCGCCAGCGCAGCAGCCGTACCACCGGCACGCCCTCGGCGTCGGTCCACGAGGATGCGTCAAGACTCATCCGAACCCCTTCGCGGGGCCTGGCCGAAGAACCCGTAGGGCGAGCGTTCCGCCGGGTCGTTAACCAGATCGTAGAGCTCCACGTTCTCGGTTCCGCGTTCCCAGATGATCTTGTGGTCGGGTTTGCGGACCGCGGTGAGCGCCTTGAGGTGGCGCCAGCGCGGGTCTGCCTTGGCGAGTTCGAGCCGGTAGAACGTCTCGCAGTAGGCGGGCAGGTCCTCGGCGGTGGTGCCCGACTTCATCATTGGCACCAGCGACACCCCGTCGGTCTCCGGCGCGGGAACGTCCACTAGTTCCAGGATTGTGCTCATCACGTCGGCCAGCCGAACCTGGCTGTCCACCACAGTGCCCGGCGAGCCTGYCCACGACGCACGCACGATCAGCGGGACTCGTTGGGTCACGTCGAACAGCAGGGTGCCGTGCCCACGCTCCTCAGGATGGCCCAGCTCGCCCGCATGGTCGTCGGGGTACCAGCCGCCGAGGTCCTCGCCGTGGTCGGAGAACAGCACGACAGCGGTGTCCTCGAGGACAAGGCCGCGCTCGACCAGCCCGTCGAGCAGGTGTCCGACGCTGCGGTCCATGTAGGCGACTTCGCCCTCGTAAGGGTTGCGCACGGGAATGCCCACGTCCTCCGGTGGTTCATAGGGCCAGTGGGAGTCGAAATAGTGCGCGAACAGCAGCACCGGCCTCGGCCCTTGGCGCTCGAACCACCGCAACGCCCGTTCGGTGACCATCGGCGCCCGCTTCATCGCGGTGCCGCGCAGTTCGACGTCGACCACCCGCAGCGCGTCACCACCGTCGGCCAACGGGGGAACCCAATCGTCATAGTGGTCGAAGCCGCGGCCGAGACCGTACCAGGCGTTCATTCCAGGTGAGGCGACGACCGCGCCGGTGGCGTACCCCTGCTCTCGCAGCACCTCGGCGAGTGTCGTCACCTCAGAGTTCATCGATTCCTGGAACAGGTGTCGCACCCCGTGTACCGGTGGCTGCCTGCCCGACAGCACCGTGGCATGGCTGACCGGGGTTAACGGTGAAGAGGATATCGCCTGACTGAACATGACGCTGGACTCGCTGAGTCCGCGCAACGTCGGGAAGATTCCTGAGTATGCGACGTCGGCGCGCAGCGTGTCCAGGGAAATAAGCAGAACATTTTTGCGCGATGTGCTCTTTTGTGACATGCAGATGGAGTTCCCCTCGCGCGCCGAAGATGACCTCTCGCTCAGTCGAGTCTAGGGCGGTCGGCGCTCGGTAGCAAGGCCCAGGCCATATATACGACTGACTCCCCTGTCTGTCGAGGCGCGCGTCCTTCATCGGCTGCGGGGAGCCGCTCGTGGTTGGCCTGGTAGACCTACATGAAGCTGCTTTCGAGCAGATCATAAATTGATCCCTGGTGGGTCGCGGGGAAGAGGATGGATCAGGTGGCAGTACCGATAACGAGACGGGCAGGTAACTAGAGTTTCGCAGTTTTCTTGATCCAGATCAGTGTCTGGCAACGGCTGGATAATTTTCCCGATTGCTTTCGGGTGGATGATTCCCTGGTGCCTGCCGGTGGTATCGCGGTGCGTGGCGGAGGGGTGGAAGGCCAGCGCGAGGGGCTGGTGGCGGGAGCATCAGCGTTTCCTGTACCAACCCGAAAGTTGGACGCCGATGCTCCCGGACGTGACGATACCGGTTTCTCTGGCGGTGCTGCTGGAGGGTTTCCGGCCGTGTTTCACCGCGCCGTCGTTCCGGACGTTCCGGGCGCTCGTCGTGGGGATGCTCGCCACCGGCGGGCGGCGCACGGTGTGCGGGATGCTCGTCGGCGCGGGCCTGTCCACGCTGTGGCCGCACGACCGGGCGCACCGGTTTTT
>NZ_MAQZ01000063.1:0-90496 GCF_001756285.1 Frankia sp. CgMI4 | reverse complement strand
TCCGAGGTCCCATGGATCTCCAGGACGTTGGTGGCGGGCTTGGCGCAGGAGCCGGGCAGCACGCTCGACCCGACGGTCACCGCCGCCGCAAGACGGCCCGGCAGCGCGCAGGCCAGCGTGAGCACCATGTTCGCGCCGTCACCGTAGCCCACGGCGAAGACGCGTCCCGCGTCCAGGCACATCTGACCGACAAGGTCGTTGAGCAGCGCGCCGACGAAGAGTACGTCGTCGKGTCCCACCGCCTTCGATCTGGTGAAGTTCCACCGCATCTGCGTCCCGATCGGGGCGGCGACCACGAAGCCCGCCTTCGTCCCCTGATCGGCGAGCCGCGTGTACGCTTCCAGATCTTCCGGCGTCTGATTCAGATCATGGAAATTTAAGATCAGTGGTAGTGGCCTGGCCCGTGGACCCGCGGTCGGTACGGCGAGGACGTAGCCGCGCTCGGTTCCTCCCACCCGCAGCGTGCGGGTACCGATCCCGGACGGCAGGGTCTTCCCGGTGACGCAGCCGCTCTCGGGGGGTGGTGGGACCGTGGGCAACGGTATGGCCGACGCCACGGCGGCACCGGCGGCACGACCGCCGGATGCTCCGAGAGCGGCCTGGGTCGCCGAGGTCTTCGCCGGCCCCGGCTCCTGGGACATCGCGTACCACAGGAGCAGCAGCAACACTCCGGCGGCGGCCGTGATCGGCAGCCATACGGTGTTCGTCGCCCGGATACCCGGCCGGGAGGCCCCCCGGCGTCGACTCGTCGGACTACCGAAGGACACGGTCACCGTCAGGCGTCGTGCTCCCCACGGCACCGAACTCGACGAGACGGTCGGATCCGACCTGCTCCGGCCGGTCCCTCCGCTCCGGCTTCCCGGCCGGCTCGGCCGCGAGCTGTCCGCAGGCTGCCGCGATCTCCCGGCCCCGGGTGTCGCGCACCGTCGTCACGATGCCGCGGTCACGGAGCCGGCGGACGAACGCGCGCTGGCCGGCCGGGGCGCTGGCGCGCCACGAGGATCCACCGGTCGGATTCAACGGAATGAGGTTCACATGCGCGAGCCGGCCGACGAGCAGGTCCGCGAGGGCGTCGGCGCGTCCCACGTCATCGTTGACCCCGTCGATCAGCGCGTACTCGACGCTTACCCGTCTGCCGGTCATCTCGGCGTACTCCCAGGCGGCCGCGAGCACCTCGACCACCGGCCAACGGGTGTTGATGGGGACGAGTTCGTTCCGTAGAACGTCGTCCGGGGCGTGCAGGGACACCGCCAGAGTCACCGGCAGGCCCTCTCCGGCCAGACGACGAATCGCCGGAACGAGGCCGACGGTGCTGACCGTCAGGCCGCGAGCCGACAGGCCCAGGCCGTCGGGGGGGTGAGCGGTGAGGCGGCGTAGCGCGGCGATCACCGCGGCATAGTTCGCCAGCGGCTCGCCCATCCCCATGAAGACCACGTTCGACAACCTGGTCTCGCCGCCCGCGAGCTCACGGCGCCGGAGAACCCGGGCGGCGTGCACGACCTGTTCGACGATCTCCGCGGTCGACAGGTTGCGGGTCAGCCCCCCCTGACCGGTGGCACAGAACGGGCAGCCCATGCCGCAGCCCGCCTGGCTCGACACACAGACCGTCGCGCGATCCGGATATCTCATGATCACAGACTCGAGAGAAGCGCCGTCCACGGTCCGCCATGCCGTCTTGCGGGTCAGACCGTCGTCGCAGCTCAGCGTCCGCACCGGGACGAGCAGCCTCGGCAGCAGGGCGTCGAGGAGCGGCTGGCGGTCCCGCTCCGGCAGGTCGGTCATCGCCTCGGGCTCATCGGCGGCGATCAACCGCGCATAGTAGTGCCGGGCCACCTGATCGGCGCGGAAGGCCGGCTGCCCCAGCGACACCGCGACGTCACGCCGTTCCTGCTGGGTCAGGTCGGCGAGGTGACGCGGCGCTCGGCCCGCTCGCCGGGTGAGTGTCAGCCGCACGGGCCGGCCCGCCTCGGCGGTCGGGGGCTGGTCCGGACGTCCGGATTCGGCGGTCGTGGCAGTCATCGCGGATCCAGTCTGCCAGGTGACCGCGACCGAGACGAATGCACTGATCTGTCCGAAGGGGCCTACGAGAGGCGAGACCGGTCGACTGGACCCGGTTTCGATCAGTTCAGGAAGGAAGTGATCAGAAGCCAGGCGACCGGGGCGGTGCACAACAACGAGTCCAGACGGTCCATCAGGCCACCATGGCCGGGCAGCAGGCTGCTCATGTCCTTGATGCCGATGTCGCGCTTGAGCAGAGACTCACCCAGGTCGCCGATCGTCGCGGTACACGCGACCGCCAGCCCGAGCAGAACGCCCTGCCAGGCCTCGGCCTCCAGCGGCCAGGCCAGCACGATCCCGGCGACGATCACACAGGTCACCGCCGAACCGGCGAATCCCTCCCACGACTTCCCCGGGGAGACGGTGGGGGCCATCTTGTGCCGACCGCCGGAGAGGACACCGGCCGTGTAACCACCGACGTCGCTGGCCACCACCGTTCCCAGAAAGGCGACGACTCGCCAGCGACCATCGGAGGGTTCGGTGAGCAGCGCGGCGAAGCCGGCCGGAAAGCCGATGTAGCCGGCCACGAACGCGGCGCCGGCGACGTCGCGGAGCAGACCCGTGGACGGCCCGAAAGCACGGACCAGCGCCGCCACGCCGATGGTGCCGGCGAGAGTCAGCAGCAGGCCGGTGGTCCCGTCGGCGTACGCGACGACCGGCATGGCCGCCGCCCCGGCAACCAGGGGAAGCAGGGGAACCCGTACCTGCGTCAGTCGGATCGCGCGGACCACCTCGTGGGTGCCCAGGGCCATCGCGGCACTGATCACCCCGACAAAGATCACCCGCAGGGTGAACAGCGGAACGAGGATGACGGCACCGAGAAGGATGCCGACACCGATGGCGGCCGGCAGATTGCGGCCGGCACGTGAGGGCCGGGACGCCGTCCCGGCGGGCCGGCCGTGATTACCGGACCCAGGCGAGKATCCCGGCGGCGAGGATCCCGGCGGCGCGGATGACCCGGACGGCCCGGACTCAGCCACCGCGCGGCCGTCGACAGTCGTCATGGCTGCCCGGCCGTGGGCAGCGACCGCCGCATCGCGTATGCGTCATGCGCGGATCCGGGGACCGTCCAGGCGATTCCGAGACCATGGGAACCGAACATCGGAGCGAGCGGCCGGTATCGAGAACGGACGCGGGAGTGATCAAACCGAGAGAAGATCCGATTCCTTGAGCCGAAGAAGTTCATCCACCTGTCCGACGTATCGGTGGGTTGCCTCGTCGAGATCCTTCTCACCCCGCCGGCCCTCGTCCTCGCCGGCATCGCCGTCCCGCACGATCCGATCGATCGTGTCCTTGGCGTGACGTCGGACGTTGCGGATACTMACCCGGGCTTCCTCGGCCTTGGTCCGAGCCACCTTGACAAGATCGCGACGCCGTTGCTCGGACAGCTCCGGAAAAACACACCGGATGATGGTGCCGTCATTGCTCGGGTTGACCCCGAGATCGGAATCACGCACGGCCTTCTCGATCGCCCCCAGGGACGACTTGTCGTAAGGCGTGATGATCACCATACGTGGCTCCGGGATGTGGAACGACGCGAGCTGCTGCACCGGTGTCGGAGCGCCGTAGTAGTCCACCAGGATCTTGGAGAAGACCGCGGGAGTGATACGCCCCGTGCGGATGTTCGCGAAGTCCTCCCTGGCGACCGAGACCGCCTTCTCCATCTTCTCCTCGGCCTCGAGAAGCGTGTCGTCGATCACCGCATTTCCTTCCGTCTGTTCCTGGTCCGCCGGCGTCCACCGGGCGCCGGTCCTGTCATCACCGCGGTTCGGCCGAGYGCAGCCGAGTTCGTCGTCCCAGGGGCGAAGCCGTCCCGCCCGGTCCCGGATTCGCCTGACCGATGATCGCACAGCCGCCGCCTGCAGTGTGCCCTACCACGACGTCCCCGCCGACCTGGGCCGACACCGCACCCACCGAGAAGCCTCGGAGCCGACGGCCGCCGGCCACCCGACAGGGAGCCGGCGGTCCGACGACGCTCAGGCCTGGYGGATGTTGAACCGGGAGAACCGACCGACCTCGATCTTCTCACCCAGTGACGCGCCGGCCTGGTCGAGCAGAGCTCGGATGGTCACCTTGCCGTCCTTCACCCATGGCTGGTCAAGCAGCACGCTGCTCTTCACATACCCGTTGACGCGCCCTTCAACGATCTTCGCGATCGCCTGCTCGGGCTTGCCCTCCTCGCGGGCCGCGGCCTCGTAGATCTTTCGCTCCGCCTCGAGGACCTCGTTCGGGATCTGCTCGGCGGTGACGTACAGCGGGTCCGCCGCGGCGATGTGCTGCGCGAGATCGCGGGCGAGTTGCTTGAAGTCCTCGGTCTTGGYCACGAAGTCCGTCTCGCAGCGAAGCTCGACGAGCACGCCGAGGGTGGGCGGGAGCTGCGGGTCGGTCCGATGCAGATAGGACTCGACCAGGCCGTTGGCGGCGCTGCGTGCCGCACGCTTGGCGACCTGCGCCTTGCCCTTCTCCCGCAGCCAGGACTTCGCCTTCTCGAAGTCCCCGGCGTTGTCGACCAACGCCTTCTTGACGTCGCTCATCCCAGCGCCGGTGAGCTCMCGGAGCTTCCGGATGTCAGCGACTGAAATCTCTGCCATGGTGCTCTTCTCGTCGGTGTGGGTCTGGATGCTGTCGTAGTTCTATCGGCCCCGGTCCCGCGGTGCCCGCCGGGCGCCGCGGGAGCGCCCGCCCGAGCGGCCCTGGCTGCGCGCCCGATCCGGTGCACGGGTCCGACCACCGGAACCAGGCCTGACATTCGGGAGCGGTGGTCCCCGACCCGACTCGGGGAACCACCGTCATCCTCACACAATGTCACCGTTGGTCGATCGCCACCACCGCAGGCGAATGAGACGCGGTAGCGGGTCAGACCGCGGTGCCGACCGCGGCGTCCGGCCGTGTCCCGTCCGCGGGCTCCGCCGTCGCCGGCTCCACCGCACCCGGGGCCTCGGCAGGTGCCTCACCACGCAGCAGGGCCTGCTCCCACTCGGCGAGCGGCTCCTCACCCGCGGACTGCTCGGGCTTGGCATCGGCAGAGCTCGAGGCGCCCGCACGGGCCATCAGACCGTCCGCGACCGCATCGGCGACCACCCGGGTGAGCAGGGCAGMGCTGCGGATCGCGTCGTCGTTGCCGGGGATCGGGTAGTCGACCTCGTCCGGGTCGCAGTTCGTGTCGAGAATCGCCACGACGGGAATGCCGAGCTTGCGGGCCTCACCGAYGGCGATGTGCTCCTTCTTGGTGTCGACGACCCACACCGCGCTCGGCACCCGGCTCATGTCGCGGATACCGCCGAGGGTGCGCTCCAGCTTGATCTTCTCCCGGGTCAGCACGAGCTGCTCCTTCTTCGTGCGCACCTCGGTACCACCGGTCACCTCGATCTCCTCGAGCTCCTTGAGCCGCTGAAGACGCTTGTAGACCGTGGAGAAGTTGGTCAACATGCCACCGAGCCACCGCTCCTTGACGTACGGCATTCCGACCCGGGCCGCGTGTTCCTCGATTGCCTCCTGGGCCTGCTTCTTCGTCCCGATGAACAGGACCGTCCCACCGTGCGCCACGGTCTCCTTGACGAAGTCGTAGGCGCGGTCGATGTAGGACAGTGTCTGCTGCAGGTCGATGATGTAAATGCCGTTACGTTCGGTGAAGATGTACCGCTTCATCTTCGGATTCCAGCGCTTGGTCTGGTGCCCGAAGTGCACACCGCTCTCCAGCAGCTGCTTCATGGTGACGACGGCCATCGGACGTCGCTCCTTCCCGCCCGGCCTGGGCCGGGACGCCTCGGTTGTGACGGCGCCATCTGACGACGGCAGCCCCTGACGCCCGATTGGTCGTGGCCGCCGCTGTGCGGCGGACCGAGGAGACCCTTCCGATGATCAGATCCGGATCATCGACAGTGGGCGTGCGAACTGGGCCCGGTGGACGGGCCCTGCGATCGATGATACCCGCCGGGCACGAGGATCCATCGGACTACCACATCGGATCGGATCAACGGACCGGCCGGCGATGTCCACAGAGCGCGGGCATCGACAGCACGCGGCGGGAGTTATCCACAGATCACACGGCCGGTCTACCCAACGGCGTCAAAACGCCGCACCGTGGACGAGGCCGGTCCGCTCCCCCTTCGGACCGGCACAGCGGCGGCCGGACGAGCGGACCTGGACCGGATCCGGCCGCCGCGCCTCCCCCGGACCCGGAGGTGTCACCGTCATGCCCCCTTTGCCACGCTTCGACCCGCTCTGGCTCGTCATCCCGGCGGTCGCCATCCTGATCGCCCTGGGACGGCCCGTCACGATGYCGATCAAGCCACACGCCGACGGGCCACGCCTCGTCCTGRCGGCACGTGATCCGCAACGGAGCACCACCGCCTTGCCCGAGTCCTTGTCCGAGCCTGGGCGGTCTGCCCCGTCCGGTGCGACCGACTCCGCCGGTGGGCTCGGCCCCGGTGACGGATTCCGTACCGAGCCCCGCCACGACGTCATCGAGCAGGCTCTGGGGGTCAGCCAGGTTCGGGCTGTGGTGAGGACCGCGGGCCCACCTCCTCTCAGGCTCACCCCCGGCACGTCGGCGGAACCCTCGACGACACCTGCTCCGTCCACGGCGCGGTCAACGCCGGCGGCACATCCGGCCCCCTCGCCCCCGGCCCCCGCGCCGAAGGCGACCTCGTCACCTCGACGACCGGCGACTCCCGCCGTCCGGCCTCCCTCCGCCCCACGATCCCTCCGGCCGGCGGCCCGCCGGGCCGGGGAACGAACGCGGCCGGCCGTGACCCCGCCGGCCGCTGGCCCGCTGGGCGGCGGAGAAGGGGACGAGCACCCGGACCCGCCACCCGGCGACGTCGGACCGGAGAACTCCGCGGCACCGCCGGCCCACGGCGGCGGGGTCCGGGCTCTGCGATGGCCGTTGTCGGGGGCCGTCACGGTGAGCCGCGGTTTCAAACGCCCGCCTTCGCCCTACGGACCCGGTCATCGCGGAGTCGACCTCAAGGCCTCTCCGGCCGCCCCGGTTCTCGCCGCGGCCGACGGGGTGGTGAGTTTCGCCGGGTCCGTGGCGAACCGCGGCATCGTCACCGTCACGCATGGCGACCTCCGCACGACCTACGAACCACTGACGCCGGCGATCAGCCCCGGAACCGCGGTCCGAGCCGGAGACCTGCTCGGCTGGATGAGCGATGGCCATCCAGGCTGTCCGGTGGCCGCATGCCTGCACTGGGGGCTTCTGCGCGGGATAGACTACCTCGATCCCCTGCTGTTCTTCCGCAGAACTCCGCCCCGCCTCCTGCCCCTCCTCCCAGCAGATCGCTCCCCTGGGTCCCCCGGCCTTGTCTCAGGCTCGGGGGTGAGCCTGCTCGAAGGCCGCGCGCAACCGTTCCGGTGTCACATGGGTGTAGATCTGCGTGGTCGCGAGACTCGCATGGCCGAGAAATTCCTGGACGGAGCGCAGATCGGCCCCGCCTTCCAGCATGTGCGTCGCCGCCGAATGCCGCAGACCATGCGGAGTCAGGCCGGCCGGAGCGACACCGGCCGCCACCCTCGTCGTCAGAATCCGCCGTACCGTGCGCGGATCGAGGCGACCTCCGCGCAGGCCGAGGAGCAGCGCACGCCCGCTACGAGCGGTCATCAGCCGCGGCCGTCCCGTTGATCTCCAGGACCGTARGGCGGCCACCGCCGGCACACCGAACGGCACGCTGCGTTCCTTGCCGCCCTTACCGAGGACCCGCAGCAACCTTCGGTCGTCATCAATGTGCCCCAGGTCAAGACCGCACAGCTCGGACACCCGGATTCCGCTGCCATACAGAAGCTCGAGAACGAGTGCGTCCCGCAGCTCCACCGCCCGCCGTACGACCCRCTCGGAGTCTGCCGTCGAGTCCGGCAGCCCGGACGGCTGCGACGTGCCCGGGGGCRACACATCAGGCGAAGGGTTCTCAAGGAGCTGACGCGCGGCCGCGGCGGTGAGCACCTCAGGCACCCTTCTGACCGTACGGTTACCCACGAGCCGTGCGGCGACGTCGGTGTCGAGGAAGCCATGGCGCGCCGCATAGGAAGAGAAGACCCGGGCCATCGAGGCGCGCCGGGCCAGGCTTGCCGGCGCCGCCCCGGCGGCGCGCATCGAAGCGAGCCAGCTCCGCAAAAGCGCCAGATCGAGGTCGGCGAGGACCGAACAGCCCATCCGCTCCGCATGAGCGCGCAGGTTAGCGAGGTCGGCGGCGTAGGCACGCACGGTCTCAGGAGATCGGGCCAGCTCCGCGATGAGGTGGCGGAGAAAACCCGCGACCGCCGTGTCCCAGTCGGACTCGGGTGTCTCGACGATCTCGACTGGCCGGGCGTCTGATCCACACGTCGCTCGGGAGCGCTGCCGCGGCAGAAGCCGACCGTCGGCGGGCTCCTCGGCGCTCTCGCCTCGCAGGACCATGAGACGACCGTGGCAACATCGATGGTTCTCGTCAAGACGCCGCGGCGTCCGTGACACTGCACCCGGGGACATTGCATCCGGGCTGACTCAGGTCTCCCCGTCGGGGTTTTCGCCGTCGGGGTTTTCCCCGTCGAGTCCCGGATCCGCGGTACTGCGCGTCGGGGAACGATCCGCCCCGCCGTGGGCGGCACCCGGTTGGGTACCGGACCTCCTGCCGGACGTTGCGGGATGGGACGGGTTCGACGGCGCTCGGCCCAGATCCGTGAGGCGGTAACCGCCCGCCACGTTCTCGACCAGCCCCTCCACCGCGAGTGGGCCCAGCATCGCCAGCACCGCCTCGGGGCGCAGGCCGGTGCGGYGCGCCAGCACGGACACCCCGACGGCAGCGCGGGCCGGCATCGCGTCGAGAAGCTCGCGCACCGCCTCGGACAATCCGTCCCGCGGRCCATTCCCGCTCGCCGGCCGCTGTACGAGCGATCCGATACTCGCGATTTCCTCCCTGATGTCCTCGGCCCCGGTGACCAGAACCGTCTGTTCACGGAAGTCCCGGAGCAGCCGGTGACAGCCTGCGCTCATGGCGCTGGTCACCGGTCCCGGAACGACCATGACGGGACGACCGAGCCGACGGGTGTGGGCGACCGTGTTCAGCGCGCCGCTACGGTGGCCCGCCTCGACCAGGACCGTCCCCCGGGACAGAGCCGCGATGATGCGATTACGGGTGAGGAATCGGCGTCGGTACGGCGGCGTGCCCGGCGACACCTCGCTGACTACCGCCCCGGTACGGGCGATCTCCTCCAGCAGTTCCACATGGGCGGTCGGGTAGGGAACGTCAACACCCCCGGCGAGCACCGCCACCGTCGGTCCGGCTGCGGCCAACGCCCCCCGATGTGCCRCTGCGTCAATGCCGAACGCGGCTCCCGACACCACGGCCCATCCCTGTTCCGCCATCGCAAACGCGATCTCTCCGGCGAGATGCAGCCCGTAGCTGGTCGCGGTCCGGCAGCCCACGACTGTGACCGCCCGGGGTGGGAGCTCGCTCAGGTTGAGCGGACCGCGAACCCACAGAGCCAGTGGAGTGCCGATCATCGAACCATCCCCCGCGTCCCGAAGGCGGTCCAGGGCATCCAGTTCGAGGGGCCACTCGGCGTCCTGGGGACAGACCAGCCGGGCGCCGGCGCGCCATGCCGCGTCCAGGTCCCGAACCGGATCGACACTCGGATGCGCCGCCCGGAGCGCATTCCACACCTCGAACGCACCCCGACGCCTGACCTCGACGGCCACGCGACGATGTTCCGGGCCGAAGACGCGAGCCAGGGCGACACGGGCCAACCKCTCGGGATCCGACCAGTCGCTGTCACCCGGTGCCACCCTCCCGGGCGCGGAAGCGGGATCCGCCCCCCGGGCATCCGGCGGAGTCGTCGAGCTCATGTCCCACTCCCTGAAGACGGCACCGGATGCGGCTTCTTCTGCGGCTTCTTCCTGCTGGGCGACACGGTTCACGTCACGGTCAGGAGCGTCCCCATGGGGGTCTCCCACGCTCATGCCGACCACCCGGGCAATCTCAGATCCAGCGCGGCACCGAACTGCTCGGGACCGGGCGTGCCCCGGCCGGCGAGATCGGCGAAGGTCCACGCCAACCTCAGGACACGGTCGAGACCGCGCGCGGTGAGCAGGCCTCTTTCGAATGCCCGCTCGGCCACGGCCGTCGCCCTCGCCGGCAGCGGCCACAGGCGGCGCATCGCCGGCCCCGGCACCTCCGCGTTGAGYCGCCACGGCGTTCCGGCCAGTCGGACCCGGGTCGCATCCTGGGCCGCGGCGACCCGCGCCGCGACAACCGCGGACGAATCACCCTGGCCACGGTCCGCCCGTAGCTCCGCCCGGCTGGGAGCGCTCAACGCCACCTGGATGTCGATCCGATCCAGGAGCGGCCCGGACAGACGGGCCAGATAGCGCCGACGGACCAGGCTCGGACATTCGCAGCCCACCGCGCGCGGGCCACGGGCCTTCGAACACGGGCAGGGATTCGCCGCCAGAACCAGCTGAAAGCGGGCGGGAAACCGGGTCGTCGCGCGAGCGCGGGCGATCTCGATCTCTCCGCTCTCCAACGGTTGACGTAGCRCATCGAGACTTTGACGGGTAAMCTCCGGAGCCTCGTCCAAAAATAGGATGCCCCGGTGCGCCTGACTGGCCAGCCCGGGCCGGATCACCGTCGAGCCTGCCCCGACGAGTGCCGCCGGGGTCGCGCTGTGGTGCGGGCTGCGATACGGCGGTCGGGTGACGAGCGGGCAGTCCGCGGGCAGCAGGCCGGCGACCGAATGGACCGCGGTCACCTCGAGAGCGGCCTCGGTACCGAGGTTCGGCAGCAACCCGGGCAGTCTGTCGGCCAGCATGGTCTTGCCACTGCCGGGCGGCCCCTGCATGAACAGGTGGTGGCCACCGGCCGCCGCGACCTCGACGGCCAGCCGGCCCCTGCTCTGCCCCGCCACGTCCGCCAGATCCCCGGCCTGACCGTCGGTGGAGGCAGCTTCGGTCGTGGGGGCCGCCACGGGCTCGGCGGCGATCTCTCCCCGCAGGAGCGCCAGCACACTGATGAGATCGACAGCGGGCTCCACCACCGCGCCCGGTACCAGCGCCGCCTCGGCGGCGTTGCCCGCCGGCACCACGACCCGTTCGACACCGGCAGCCACCGCCCGAAGTACCGCCGGGAGCACCCCGCGGACACCGCGCACCCGGCCATCCAGCRCCAACTCGCCGATGAGTACCCGACGGAGCAGGGCGGCGCGCGGCACCACGCCGGCCGCGGTGAGGATCGCCACCGCCATGGCCAGGTCGAAACCACTGCCCGATTTCGGGAGGGTGGCGGGGAACAACCCGAGCGTGATGCGCCGATCAGGCCACCGTTGGCCCGAGTTCACGATCGCGGCGCGAATCCGATCCCGCGACTCATGCAACGCGGCATCGGGCAGACCGATGAGAGTCAGCCGCGGAAGACCATCGGCGAGATCCGCCTCCACCTCGACGATGTGACCTTCGACCCCGACGACCGCCACCGCCCGGGCCCGCGCGAGAGCCATCAGAACGCTCCCCGGATGTGCTCGACACGAACCGGACCCGTCGAAGGACGGGACACCAGGAGGACGTCGAAACGCACCAATGACGAGGCGTGGGGGTGCTCGGCGAGCCACCGGGCGGCCAGGCGTCTGATCCGAGCCGCCTTGCGACCTACGACGGCCTCGGCGGCCGATCCGTAACGCGTCCCGGATCGGGTCTTGACCTCGCAGAACACCAGGCTCTCACCGTCCTGCACAACAAGGTCGAGCTCGCCCTCGCGGCAGCGCCAGTTACGGTCGAGGATCTCGGCGCCGACCGCCGCCAGATGGCGGGCGGCGACATCTTCGCCGAACCTGCCCAGTGCGTCCTTTGCCCGCATCGCCGCTCCCGTTCGCCGGGGGACGGGTGCCCGCCGGTCGTGACCAGCGTGGACGTGGGCGGGCCGGAGAGCCATCCACATGATCGACATGTGGATGACGAGGGTTTCTCCACAGGAGCGAGCTGGGCGGACATCTCAGCGGGTCATCACGGACTTCGGTGACGGGTCGAATCGCACCGTCGATCCAGGCGACAGCCGACCGGAATGAGGTGCCGATCCGCCGAACATACCGCCGAGACGATCAAGATGCCGAGGCGATCAGGCAGCCGGGCCGGGAAAGCGTGACGCCGAGAGTCGGCGTCAGAGCTCGGCCTTGGTCAACTCCTCGACGTTGATATCTTTAAAGGTGACTACTCGGACATTCTTAACAAAACGCGCAGGCCGGAACATGTCCCACACCCAGGCGTCMCGCAAGATCAACTCGAAGAAGACCTCGCCGTCCGTGCTGTTCCTGACCTCGATCTGGTAGTCGTTCGCGAGGTAGAAGCGGCGCTCGGTTTCGATCACATACGAGAACAGCCCCACCACGTCGCGGTACTCGCGATAGAGCTGCAGCTCCATCTCGGTCTCATACTTCTCGAGGTCTTCCGCGCTCATACAGTCTCCGTGACGCCATGCCGGCTGGTCACAAGCACCCTGTCCTCCAGCCRCAACGATCGTGCTTCCCTCGTCGTCGCCGCATGCGCAGCCACGTTGACGTACGACATCYGATGCTCGTCACACGGTCCGCAGCGCGCCAGCGCCGCCGCGTGGGCCGCGGTGACGTATCCCTTGTGCTGCGCGAAATCGTACTCGGCATAGCGCGTGTGCAACGCACGCATGATCCGGTCCCTCGTCACCTTCGCCACGACCGAAGCTGCCGCCACGCACGCGACCACCCGGTCTCCCTTCACCACCGCCAACGACTCCACTCCGAAACCGGCGACCGCGAATCCATCCGTGAGCACGTAACCCKGGCGCGCAGACAGGCGCGCCACCGCGCGTCGCATTCCGGTGATGTTGGCCACGTGCAAGCCGACCCGATCGATCTCGGCCGCGGAGATGACGACGGTCGACCACGCCGCGGCGGCGGCCATCACGTCCTCGAAAACGCTCTCACGGATCTGCTCGGTCAGGAGCTTGGAGTCAGCCAACCGCGCCAGCCGCTGACGAGCCTCCGGAGCCAGAATCACCGCGGCGATGACCAGGGGTCCGGCGCATGCCCCACGACCCGCCTCATCGACCCCTGCGACCGGGCCGAGACCATGCCTGTTCAGGGCGCGCTCGTAACCGAACAGCCCGGCATCCCGGCGAAGAGCGACACCGTAGTGTCTCATGACGGACCGCGGCGGCGAGCCGTCCCTGGTGCGCGCGTGCGCGTGGATCCTCGTGGCATCCGGCGAGGCCGACGGGTGGCGGTCCACGCCGGAGGGATCAGCACGGCAAGGGCGAACAGGGATACGTCATCCGTGGCCGGGTAGCCCGGCAGCGGCACCACGGCGTCGCCGGTAGAAGACAGCGCGGCGGATGTGGTCGACCCGGCCGACGCACGAGGAGCCGGAGGCAGCACCGACGCGGCGGGAATCCCGGCGAAATCGTTCGGAACGCCCAGGAATCCGAACCGGCCAAGTGGCCAGACACGGACGAAGGCCCGTCCCACCACCGCATGCTTCGGGATCGGTCCGTTCTGCCGGGCATCCGAGGAGGCCCCGCGATGGTCACCCATCACCCACAGGTAGCCAGCCGGGACGGTCAGYGGACCGAACCGCTGATAGTCGTTCTGGTAGACGTACGGCTCGTCGAGCGGATGGCCGTTGACCGAGACTCTGCCCGCGGTATCGCAACACGCGACCGTGTCGCCGCCGACCGCTATGACGCGTTTGATGAAGTCGGTCTCGCTCGGGGCCCCGAGACCCAACAGGTTCTGCGCGCCACGAACGAACCTGCTGAACGCGTTGCTCGGCGGCGGGACGACGGACTCGGCATGATCGAATCCGGTTCCCTTGCCATTGAAGACGACGATCTCACCCCGGTGCACGTCGCGGAAGTGGTAGACGACCTTGTTGACGAGAACCCGGTCGTCAACCAGCAGCGTCCGCTCCATCGACTCCGAGGGGATCCAGAACGCCTGGACCAGAAAAGCCTTGATGAGCAGGGCGAGCAGAAAGGCGATCRGCACAAGGACCGGGAGCTCGCGGAGGAACGAGCCACGGCCACGGGTCCGCGCCGCCTCGGGCCGGGAAACCCGACGACCGGTGGCTTCCGGACCGTCGGGCTGTGCCTGGTCCTTCGGGCCGTCAGGCTCGGCCGCAGGGCTCGGCCACGCACCGTCCGGCTGACCGCCATCGGTTCTTCCCGGTACCCGAGGCCCACTGGGATCGGATGCATTCACGCCGCCACCTCGCAGAATCGACCGTCAAACCTCATCGGACCGGTCGACGTGCCACCAGCCRCACCTTGCGACAGCGTTGCGGACCGTGCCGCCTATCTTCGTCCATCAACGGCGGCGCCACCTGCACGGGCAACCGGCAAGTCGCGGATGGAGAATCCGGACGCGTCACGGGGTGGCGGTGGCCTCAGCGCGCGACCGGCTCACGCTTCTCCTTGATCTTGGCGGCCTTACCGCGCAGCTGACGCAGGTAGTACAGCTTGGCCCGTCGGACGTCACCACGGCTCACGATCTCGATCTTCGAGACGATCGGGCTGTGGAGGGGAAAGGTCCGCTCCACGCCTACGCCGAAGCTGACCTTACGGACGGTGAAGGTCTCCCGCACCCCGCCACCCTGGCGGCGGATGACGGCACCCTGGAAGACCTGGATGCGCTGACGGTTTCCTTCGACGACCCGCACGTGGACCTTGAGGGTGTCGCCCGGCCAGAACTCGGGCACGTCGGTCCTCAGCGACTCGGCGTCGAGGCTGTCCAGGGTGTGCATGGCAGTCGCTTCCTGAAGAGTTGAGATGGATGGTCCGCGGCCCCGGAACGCACCGAGGTGGACAATCCGTGGTCGAGGCCGACCCGGCCGGCATGGGTGGACGCAATCACCGCGAGGTGTCCCGCGGGAAAGACATGCGACCCGAGGCCGCCCGAACCGGTCACGAACCGACGGACACTGCATCCTACTGTGCCACACCCGGGAGAGAGAGCGGACCGCCCTACCCCTCGCCCGGCCCCTCGACGTCACGATGATGGATCAGGCCCGTCCCCTCGGTGGGGGCCGGCAGCATCCGCCCGGCCGCCTCGGCCGCGGCGGCAGCGAGTACGACTCGGTCCGCTTCGGCGAACTCGCGGTGTTCCAGGAGGTCCGGGCGCCGCAACAGGGTACGACGAAGCGCCTGGGAACGACGCCAGCGGGCGATCGCCTCATGATCGCCTGAGCGGAGAACGGGCGGCACCTCGGTCCCCCGCCATACCGGCGGACGGGTGTAGACCGGGCCCTCCAGCAAGCCGTCGGAGAAAGAGTCATCGGCGACTGAGGCGCTGTTACCGAGTACTCCGGGCAGCAGCCGCGTAACCGCTTCGAGAATCACCAGGGTCGCGGCCTCGCCCCCGGCCAGCACATAGTCTCCAATGGAGATCTCGTCATCGGCCCAGGTCTCGATCACTCTGGCGTCGATGCCCTCGTAGCGCCCGCAGCAGAACACCAGCCAGGGCTCGCGCGCCAGTTCTTCGGCGTGGCGCTGAGTGAACGGAGTCCCCGCCGGGGTCGGCACGACGACCCGGGGCCGGCTATCGGCCACTCGTGCGGTGATCTGCGACAACGCCGCGTCCCAGGGCTCGGGCCGCATGACCATCCCCGGGCCTCCCCCGTAGGGGGCGTCATCCACGGTGCGATGAACATCCGTGGTCCACATCCGCAGATCATGTGTATGGATCTGCAGGGTTCCGTGCTCCTGAGCCCGGCCCACGAGCGACAGACGCAGGGGCTCGAGATAGGCCGGGAAGATGGTGACGATGTCGGCGCGCATCGGCTGCTTTCAGAGATATCGGCTCTTTCAGAGATATCGGCTGCCTGCCCAGAAACCCGATCTACCCGCCAGCCGAAGACCGGGCCGAGGGCGCGCAGCCGACTTCCCGCCCAGGACCCGGGTTAATCGAGATCGAGCAGGCCGGGCGGCGGATCCACGACGATCCGGCCGGCGGGGGGGTCGACGGTCGGCACGATGTCACGGACGAAGGGGACGAGATGCTCGCCACCGTCCGGGCCGCCGATCGCGAGCAGGTCTCCCGCAGGGGAGTGAATGATGTCGGTGACGTGCCCCAACAACATGCCCGCCGTGGTCACCGCCCGCAGGCCGACCAGGTCCCGATCCCACCACATCTCCACGGCTTCGCCGTCACCGTCGGCGTCGTCGAGCGGCGATCCCGCCTGATCCGCGTCGATGGTCAGGAGCACGCCGCGCAGCGCCTCCGCGGCGCCACGATCGTCCACCCCGCGAAAGTGAAGCAACAGGCGGCCCGAGTGCCAATGAGCGCCGGAGACGGTGAGCGCAGTCCCCCCCCCTTCGCGACCGAGGACCGCCCCTACGACAAACCTGCGGTGGGGCACGTCGGTACGAATCTCGATCGTGACCTCACCGCGGATGCCATGCGGACGGCCGATCCGCCCGACGACGATCTCCTCAGCCACGACTTCTCGGGCAATCAGGACGAAGCTCGCGACAACGCCGACAGATCCTAACGATCCACATCGACGACGTCGATCCGAAGGCCCCGGCCTCCGACACCACCCATCACCGTGCGCAGCGCACGAGCGGTACGACCTCGCCGACCGATGACCTTCCCGAGATCTTCGGGGTGCACCCGCACCTCCAGGGTGCGTCCACGCCGACCGTTGTTCAGGTCCACCCGGACGTCGTCGGGGTGATCGACGATGCCTCGCACGAGATGTTCGAGGGCCGCCTCCAGCACCTACTGCCCCGCGGCCGGTGCGTCCGTGGCCGGGGCGGCTTCCGCTTCCTCTGCCGACCCGGACTTCTTGGCCTTCTTCGGCGTGGTCGCCGGCCGGTCCTCGGCGCCCGCGGCGGCCCGCGCGGCCGCCTGGAAGATCTCCCGCTTGTCCGCCTTTGGCTCGGCGACCTTCATCRGCGGGGGCGCCGGCAGGTTCTTGAACTTCTGCCAGTCCCCGGTGACCTTGAGGATCGCGAGGACGGGCTCGGTGGGCTGTGCACCGACCGAGAGCCAGTGCCCCACCCGCTCGGCGTCGACCTTGATGATGCTCGGGTCAGACTTGGGGTGGTACTGCCCGATGGACTCGATGACCCGACCATCCCGCTTGGTACGGGCATCGGCCACGACGATGCGGTAGTGCGGCTCGCGCATCTTGCCGAGACGCTGCAGTTTAATCTTGGTTGCCACGGTGGTCSAACGGCTCCAGACATGTCGATGACCACTGGTTTTCCATGGCTGCGCATGGAGCCCCGGTGGTGGGAAGCACCCGCGCCGGACAGCCACTCACACATCTCCCGCGCGACACCGCGAGGAATGAGGGCAGCCACACCGACGCTGGCAGGCAGGGCCTGTATTGAGCTTACAGTCTGCCAGATCGTGACCGCCGCACACGAGCGGGGAGCCCGTGCACCCGCCCCACGGCCGCATCGCGCGGGTCAACGGCCCCCGCGGGGGCCGCGCGGCGGCATCCCACCGAAGCCGTCCTGCTGCCGCATCAGCGCCGAGAGATCCGGCATGCCGTCCGGAAGCGCGGGGCCCTTCGCCGCCCGCTCCTGYGCAGTGGACTTCTGCGCCTTGGCCTGGGCCGCCCGTGCCGCCGGATTACCCTTGCGACTGGCTCCCTTGCCCTTCTTCGCGGCCTTGCGAGCCGAGGCGGCCTTCGCTCGACCCATCCCCCCCGGCATCCCCATGCCGCCAGCCATCTGTCGCATCATCTTGCGGGCCTCGGCGAACCGGTCCAGCAACTGGTTGACCTCGGTGACCGTGACCCCGGATCCACGCGCGACCCGAGCCTTGCGGGACGCCTGCAGGATCCTGGGATCACGCCGTTCCGTCGGCGTCATGGACCGAATGATCGCAACCACCCGATCGACGTCCCGATCGTCGACCTGCGCCAGTTGATCCTTCATCTGGCCCATCCCCGGCAGCATGCCGAGCAGGTTGCCGATCGGGCCCATCTTGCGGACCGCGAGCATCTGCTCGAGGAAATCCTCGAGAGTGAACTCGGAGGCGACCATCTTCGCCGCCATGGCCTCGGCCTGCTCGGCCTCGAACGCCTTCTCGGCCTGCTCGATGAGGGTGAGGACGTCACCCATGCCGAGGATCCGCGACGCCATGCGTTCCGGGTGGAAGACGTCGAAGTCGTCCAGGGCCTCACCGGTGGAGGCGAACATGATCGGCCGACCGGTCACCTGGGCGACCGAAAGGGCCGCACCACCGCGCGCGTCGCCATCGAGCTTGGTCAGGACCACGCCGCTGAATCCCACGCCATCGGCGAAGGCGCTCGCGGTCGCGACCGCGTCCTGACCGATCATCGCGTCCAGGACGAAGAGAATCTCATCCGGTGAGACGGCGTCGCGGATGTCGGCCGCCTGCCGCATCATCTCCTCGTCGACGCCGAGCCGCCCGGCCGTGTCGACGACGACCACATCGAAGACCTGCCGGTGCGCGTGCGCGAGCGCGTCGCGCGCGACGCGCACCGGATCCCCGACCCCGTTGCCGGGCTCGGGCGCGAAGACCTCCACCCCGGCCCGCGCCCCGACCACCTGCAGTTGGTTGACCGCGTTCGGACGCTGCAGGTCGGCCGCGACCAGCAGCGGGGTGTGACCCTGAGCCTTGAGCCAGCGCCCGAGCTTGCCGGCCAGGGTGGTCTTACCCGTTCCCTGCAGGCCGGCGAGCAGGATCACCGTCGGCGGGGTCTTGGCGTACCGCAGCGTCGTCGTGCCGCCGCCGAGGATCGCGACGAGCTCCTCATTGACAATCTTGATTACCTGCTGGGCAGGGTTCAACGACGCACTGACCTCGGCGCCGCGGGCACGCTCCTTCACCGCGGCCACGAAGCCACGGACGACCGGGAGCGCGACGTCCGCCTCGAGCAGAGCCACCCGGATCTCCCGCGCGGTGGCGTCGATGTCGGCATCGGTAAGGCGCCCTCTGCCACGCAGCGACGCGAAGACCTTGTCGAGGCGGCTGGAAAGGGTGTCGAACACGCGCACACACTCCGAGATCGCAGACGGACCGCAGGGACCAGCGTACGCACCCGACGACGAAGGCAGCACACCCCCGTGTCCGATCAACCGACGGCGTCACGCATCGGCCGATCGACGCGGACGCGACGTGCGCGGCCCGSCGAGGCATGCCCGCACGGACGCCGGCCTGGTCATTCACCTGCCGGGTCCGCCCTCTGCGCTGAGGAGGGCGAGACGCCTCGCCGGACGCTCACCCCCCAGCCAGGAGAACACCGAGGAACATGTCGCGGCTGACCGCGGAGCCCCACAGCTCCGCTCAGTGATGAAGCTTAGGTCACATGCCGAACGACCGGAAGGTCTTGACGCTGAGCACGTTGTGGTCTTCGTCGATCCGGCGGCCACTCGATCGATCAGCCGGCTTCGCCCAACAGCGCGTCGACGAACGCCTCCGGCTCGAAGGGAGCAAGATCGTCTGGACCCTCTCCCAAGCCGATCAGTTTCACCGGCATACCGAGCTCGCGCTGCACGGCGATGACGATCCCGCCCTTGGCCGTACCGTCCAGCTTGGTCAGCACGACTCCGGTGAGATCAACCGCCTGCGTGAACACCTGCGCCTGGACAAGCGCGTTCTGACCGGTCGTGGCGTCAAGCACGAGCAGCACCTCGTCGACCGGACCGTGCTTGCCCACCACTCTTTTAATCTTCGCCAGCTCGTCCATCAGACCTGCCTTGGTGTGCAGCCGGCCGGCGGTGTCGATCAACACGGTGTCCACGCCGCTCTGCGTGCCCTGTCGGACCGCATCGARCGCCACCGACGCCGGGTCACCCCCCTCGGCCCCGCGGACCGTGATCGCGCCGACCCGTTCACCCCAGGTCTGAAGCTGATCCGCGGCCGCGGCACGGAACGTGTCCGCCGCGCCCAGCACGACCGTACGCCCGTCCGCGACCAGCAGCCGCGCGATTTTTCCACAGGTCGTGGTCTTGCCCGTGCCGTTGACACCGACGACGAGCACGACGGCGGGACGATCCGGGGCCGTCGTGCGCAGCGATCGGTCGGTCGTCGTACCGATCTGGGCGAGCAGCTCGTCGCGCAGCATCTCCCGCACATCCGCGGGCGTGCGGGCACCGAGCACCTTCGTGCGTTCCCGCAGCGCGGCGACCAGCTCGGTGGTCGCCGTGACCCCGACGTCGGCGAGGAGCAGGGTCGCCTCCACGTCTTCCCACGCGTCCTCGTCGAGATTGTCGCCGGACAGCAGGGAGAGCAGTCCGCGACCGAGCGCGTTCTGCGAACGAGCCAGCCGCAGGCGCAGCCGGACGAGGCGGCCGGCTGCCGGCGGCGGTGCCTCCGGTGGGATCCGCTCCTGGACCGGGATCCCCGGCGCGGCCGGTATCTCGGCGAGCGGGGCGCCGACGCCATCGCTCTCCGTCGGGGATGGCGGCAGCACATCGGGAAGACCGATGTCGTCGACCGTCCTGGTCGCCGAATCGCGGGGTACCTCGGCGTCGTCACCGACCCCGGGACGGTAGTCGGCGCCCGGGCGCGGGCCTTCCTCGATGGATCGGCGGGGGCGTCGACGCAGGGCCGTGCCGGCCACCAGGCCCACGGTGGCCAGTACGACGACGGTGATGACGACGATCAGGATGAGGAGCTCCACGTACCGATCCTGACAGATGACGCCACAAGGCCGTGGCGCTCGCCCGGCGGGAGGGCGGCGGCGTCAGAGCGCCGCCCGCTCCCGCAGCCGCTGACTGATCACTGTCGTCACCCCGTCGCCCCGCATGGCCACGCCGTACAGGGCGTCAGCGATCTCCATCGTCCGCTTCTGGTGGGTGATGATGATCAGCTGCGACTTCTCACGCAGACCCTCGACGGCCTCGAGCAGTCGGCCGAGATTGCGGTCGTCCAGAGCTGCCTCGACCTCGTCGAGCACGTAGAAGGGCGAAGGGCGGGCCCGGAATATCGCGAGCAGGAGAGCGAGTGCGGTCAGTGAACGCTCCCCGCCGGACAACAGCGACAGACGCTTCACCTTTTTTCCCGGCGGCCTCGCCTCGACCTCGATGCCCGTGGTGAGCATGTCATCAGGATCGGTGAGYACCAGCCGGCCCTCACCGCCCGGGAACAGCRTCGAGAAGACGATCTCGAACTCACGGGCGGTGTCCGCGAACGCGACGGCGAAGACCTCACGCACCCGCAGATCAACCTCCTCGACGACCAGCAGAAGATCCCGGCGGGTGCTCTTGATGTCTTCGAGCTGCGCGGACAGGAACGCGGCCCGCTCCTGAAGCGCGGCGAACTCCTCGAGGGCCAGGGGATTCACCCGCCCCAGCCGGGCCAGCTGCTTCTCCGCGGTGGCGGCCCGGGCGCTCTGCTCGGCTCGATCGAACGGCGCCGCGGTGCCGTCGGGCTCATCCGGCGGGACCAGCGTGTCCGGGCCGAACTCGGCCACCAGGTCATCGGCGTCGATACCGTGCTCCTCCAGAGCCTTGGCTTCCAGGGTCTCCACCCGCAGCCGCTTCTCCGCTCGGGCCAGCTCGTCGCGATGGGCGGCGTCGCGCAGCGCCGCGAGTTCGGTGGCCAGAGCGCGCCCCTGGTCACGCACCCCGACCAGCTCCGTCTCGGCGGCCTTGCGCAGTGCGTCGGCCTCCTCCCGCCCCGCCGCGGCGCGAGCCAGCGAATGGTCCAGTCGGTCGAGAGCGACCTGAGCCGCATCCCCCATCGCCGTCGCGACGGCCGCCTGCCGCTCGCGGACCTCGTGCCGACGGGCCGCCGCGGCCCGTGCCGCCCGCTCGTTCGCCGCCGCGCGGATCAGTCCGTCGGCGCGTCCCTGCAGGCCTCGCACCCGCTCCTCGCTGGTACGGACGGCCAACCGGGCCTCGACCTCGGCGGCGCGCACGGCGGAGGTAGCCGCGACGAGCCGGTCTCGTTCATCCGGAGCCCGCTCCCCCGCCTCCGGCTGCTCCGATGTCGCGGCGAGCGACGCCTCGAGCTCGGTCAACGCTCCGTATGCCCGATCACGGGCTGTTTCGGCCCGTGATCGGGCGCCCTCCAACCGGGCGATCTCGGATGCCGCGGCCCCTCCCGAACGATCGAGCCGCGCCATCTGCTCGGACAGCGCCCGGTGCCGGGCATCGGTCCCGTGCAGCGCCGCCAGTGCCGCGTCGATGGCGGTACGGGCCCGGGTCACCTCGGCACGCGCGGGCTCGAACGCCTCGTGGGCGGACTCGACGCGACGGGTCGCCTCCGCCACGCCGGCCTCGGCCTCGTCCGCCGCGGCCTGCAGTTCGATCGCGGACGGCGGGTTCGCGCTGCCACCGATAGAGAGGGGGGCACCGATGACGTCGCCGGCGCGGGTGACCACCCGCAGGTCGGGGCGCAACGCCGTGGCCCGCTCGGCCGCCGCCAGATCCTCGACCACGACAGTCCGGGCGAGCAGGGACGACACGGCGGTACGGAACCGATCGTCACCGATCTCCACCAGGTCCAGCGCGGCAACGGCACCGGCCGGGAGCGGACCGTCGGCGCTGGCCGCCCCCGGGACGATCGCCGCGCTGCCGTCAGGGCCGGCGCAGGCGTCAGGGCCGGCGCAGGCGTCAGGGCCGGCGCAGGCGTCAGGCTCATCCGCGACGGTGACGGCGGCCACCAGCGCTGCTCGGCCGGCATCCGTTTCCCGCAGCCACGCAAAGGCCGCCATGGCATCCCCCGACGTGCCGACGAGCAGGGCGTCCGCCGCCGGGCCCAGCGCCGCGGCGATGGCCGCCTCCGCGCCGGCGGTCACGCTCAGGACGCCGGCCAGCCGGCCGATCACCTCGAGGGTCGGATCCAGTGCCGGAGCCGAGTCCTCCGCCGTGTTCGAGGCGGTCTGCCCGGTCTGCGCGCCGGTAGCAGCCCTCAACAGTGCCGCGGCTCCGTCGGCCGGCGAGAGGGAGAGGTGCAGCGCGTCGCATCGCGCGGCCCAGGATGCGCGGTCACGTTCGGCGCTACGCTCCTCACCGCGCAGGACCTCGAGCCGCTCGGCGGCAGCGGCATGCACTGCCACGGCCGCGCTGTGCTGCTCGGCGAGATCCTCCCGTGCGCTCTCCATCCGAGAGAGTTCGATCTCGAGGGCCGAACGTGACGCCGAGGTCTCGGTCTCCCGCTCCCGCGCGGCGTCGAGTGCCTCGGTCGTCCGTGCTATCTCGTTCTCGGCACTGGTGGCACGGGACCTGGCGGCCTCCACCTGGCCGGCAAGGCGCGCGATCTCCTCACGGCGAAAAGACGCCGCGCGTGCCGCGGCGATCAGTTCCTTCTCCTCCTGAGCGAGCGCGGCCTCGAGATCGGCACGCCTGGTGACCACCTCGGCGAGCAGATCCCGATCACGCTCCAGCCRCTCGGTGAGGGCGATTTCCTGCTCCCGGACCGCCGTGGCCTCCTGTTCCAGTTCCTCGGGGTCGCGGCGCCCACGTACGTCGTCGGTCGCGGCACGCAACAGGCGACCCCGTTCGACGGCGAGGGAACGGGTGCCCCGCAGCCGTTCCCGCAGGGATGCCAGGGCGTACCAGGTCTCCTGGGCGCCGGTGGCGCGCGGAATGATCGCCGTCAGGTCGGCCTGCAGCTGCTCCTCACGGCGGGCGGCCGCGGCGTGAGCGGCCTCGGTGGTCGTCAGCCGCGCCCGCAATGCCTCCTCGTCCGCGAGGTCGGAGGTGATCGCGACCTGGGCACGATGGAGATCGTCGGCGAGAAGGCGCAGGCGGGCGTCCCGTAGCGAAGCCTGAATCACACCGGCCTTACGGGCGATCTCCGCCTGCCGACCGAGCGGCCCTAACTGCCGACGCAGTTCGGCGGACAGATCGGTGAGGCGGGTGAGGTTCGCCGACATCGCCTCGAGCTTGCGGAGTGCCTTCTCCTTGCGTTTACGGTGTTTGAGGACGCCGGCGGCCTCCTCGAYGAACGCACGGCGATCCTCCGGGCGCGCGTGCAGGACCGCGTCGAGCTGGCCCTGGCCGAYGATCACGTGCAACTCTCGGCCGATACCCGAGTCGCTCATCAGTTCCTGGATATCCAGCAGGCGACAACCGGTACCGTTGATCGTGTATTCGCTCTCGCCGCTGCGGAACATCAGTCGCCCGATGGTCACCTCGGTGTACTCGATGGGGAGCGCGCCGTCCGAGTTGTCGATCGTCAGGAGTACTTCGGCGCGCCCCAAGGCCGGGCGAGCGGGCGTGCCCGCGAAGATGACATCGGACATAGTGCCGCCACGCAGGGCCTTGGCACCCTGCTCCCCCAGTACCCAGGCGATGGCGTCAACGACGTTACTCTTGCCCGACCCGTTGGGCCCGACCACGCAGGTTATTCCCGGCTCGAGATGCAGGGAGGTCGAGCTCGCAAAGGACTTGAAGCCCCGCAGGGTCAGGTTCTTGAGATGCACCAGTCTCCGGAGCGCTGGAAGGGTTCACCGGCTCGACCCGGGATGGCCGGACTCAGCCGACGTTCGACAGAGYCATCCTAGTCGGCCACCCGAAGCACCCAGCAGGCTACGCTCCGAAAAAAGTACGAAGAAGGCGGGGAGTGAGGTTGCCCGGCTCTTCCTGGACATAGAGCCGCCAAAGTGATCCGAGACACACGGGCAACATCACTGGGCAGGGACGAGCCAGCCGGGAAAACGACCGATTCGACGATCTCAGCGATCATGACGCCCGTAGAAACGGAGTCTTGCCCACGTAACCGGGCATACCCACTACGAGGGGGCGCCTCCCCGAGGAACGCCCCGCCAGCTCAGCTGAACGCCGGTTCGGCGTCGAGCGCCCGGACATCCTCCGGCACGTCGACACCACCCACCAACGCCTCGTTAACCTCACGTACTCGAGCCAGTTCTRCCTCGAGCTCCGCTACTCGGGCACGAAGCCGACGCACCTCGCAAGAGAGACGCAAGTCGCCGCCGGAACCGACGTGRCCAAAAAGGGCCTTCGCCATAGTGATGGTCCTCCACGATGAGTGACCTAGTGGGTGTCAGACAGCACAAGATCCGAACAGATCAGAGTGCGCCCCAAACAATGACTCCAGGCTCCCATGTCGAGTGACCGAAAGTCAAGAGCATGCCACATGCTCCCGAGMCGGTCCGGTGAACATGCAAAAAGCGGACGGTCATACCCACGACAGTTCCGACAACGCAGCGTCTGCAACCAGTCACTTTCGTCGAAAGTCGGTCAGATCACTCTGCGCCACCTGCCACACAGCCTMCACCCTGTCCGTCCGCCCAGGGGTGTGACCCGTCATCAACAAGTGCAGAAGGTCACGACAGGCCGGCTCCGGCCCCTCCGCGACCACCTCGACCGCCCCGTCCGGGAGGTTGGTGGCGGATCCGACCAGGCCCAGGCGCCGGCCCCGGGTACGCACGTAGTCACGAAAGCCGACGCCCTGGACAAGGCCGGCGACCCGGGCAGTGAATCGGACCACGGCGTGTCCGGACTCCCTCTGCTCCGCGGATACATCGCTCATCAGCACGGTAGGGTACTGGCCATTGTGGATACCACATACTTCCCAGACATGGCAGGCCGGCCGAAAGAGACACGGCGGCAGGGTGATCATCGGCTGGAACGGCCGGACCGGCCACGTTTCCGCCGCCGGTCCGCTGCCGTGCTACTCGCGTGTGGAGCTCTCGGCTCGGCACTCCTTCTCAGCGGTTGCGGCCAGAACTTCTCTCAGGACGGCGGCACACTACCCGTCCCACGCGCGAGCACCGATGGTGACCGCCAGGTCACCCCGGAGCCGGTCGACAGCGCAGACAAGATTATTGGTCCTGGCTACGCCCCGCCGCGTACCGCAGGGCCTACCCAGACAGCGGTGCCCAATCTGCCGGGCGGCAAGCAGTAGTCAGTACCACGCGTAACTACTACCCATACGATTTACCTCATGCCGATCGCCGGTGAGACGCGGCTGGACACCCGGCTACCCAGGCCAAGATCAGCCCGCTCGCCGGCCTGGTAGCCCGCACGACCGCCGCTCCCAGAGAGCTGGCGTGTCCTTGGCGCTCGCAACCTGGGATAGGCTCTTGCCAGGTGCGCGTCCACCCRCTGGCTTCGATTCGCCAGGACGACGGCCACCGACGGCGTCGTCGAGGGCCGGTCCGATCCGTTCTCCCGGGTCTGCGTCTGCTGGGTCTGCGCCCGCTCCCGGGCCATCCGCTCCGTCCTGGTCAGTCTCTCCGCCACCGCCACCRCGAAGCCTGCCATCCACGACCGACGAAACGCCCGCGGGTCCTCCTGGCGTGGTGGACGGGCGAGGGCCAATCCCTGTGCCTGCTGGACCAGCAACGAGGTGAACAACATCTGCACGCGGTGGATATCCGCATCCATCCCGAACAGATGAGCGGAGTGCCCCGTCCCCACTGCACGCTGCTCGGTCCGGTACACGAGCCGGCAACCAAGCGGTGCGGCAATGCCCGCGAGCAACGAGATCTTGTCCCGGGCATAGGGCGGATCGACGGCCACCACCAGGTCAGCCGCCTCGACGCGGTGCGGCGACGCCTCCTCGACCAGCGCGCGGTCGATCCCGTACTGGGCGATCAACTCGGCCGCCTTGCTGTTATAGGTTTCGCGGGCGGCCTCGCTCAGCCCCTCCGCCTCCGCCATCGCCAACAGCTTCCGTATACGACCGAGCAGGGCATCCGGATTCATCGCGTCTCCGTCCATGTCGCGTCGGGGGCAGGCCAGCCAACCGACGTGCCGGATGATGCCTCACCGATCCCGGCAGCCCGGTCTCGGTCCTGGACGAGGCGATAACTGTGAACGCCGCGGCAGGTCTGGCTCCCCACCCGACTATCGCGGACGCCACGCCCGGCACCCCACCCGAGAGCCGCGGGATTCGAACGTGTGATCGAACCTTACCACCTGGCCCGTCTTGGGTGCGGCTGGCAGGTGGGGCAAGTGAAGCTCGACCGGTTCATGAAAGCGTCCCGGCGCACCGCGTCTCCGCATCGTGTGCACGGCCGACCCGCGCGGCCATACACCTGTAGCGACCGTTCGAACAGCCCGCTGACTCCGTCCGCCGACACGTACAGGCGGTCGAAGGACGTACCGCCCACCTCAAGAGCCGCGATCATCACCGTCCGCACGCAACCCAGCAGCCTGCCGACCTCCGCCCGGGTGAGGGTCTCGGTCGGCCGCGCGTAGTGCAGCTTCGCGGCCCACAGGGCCTCATCCGCGTAGATGTTCCCGACCCCGCTGACAAGTGTCTGATCGAGCAGGGCCCGCTTCACGCCGGTACGGCGTCGACGCATCCTCTCCGTGACGAGCCGCTCGTCGAAGGCGGGATCCAGAGGATCCCTGGCGATGTGCGCGACGGGAGCAGGCAGATCCGCTTCCCCCGTTGCGACCGCCAGGCCACCGAAGGTGCGTTGATCCACAAATCGCAGTTCGCGTCCTCCGTCCGTGAAGACGAACCGGATCCGCAGATGCTTCTGGTCGGGGGTGGCGGGTGGAACGACGAGCAACTGTCCGCTCATCCCGAGATGGGCGATCAGTGCATCCCCCTGAGCCGGATGACCTGGGGGCAGGGCGGGCGGAGACATCTCGGCCAGCACGGCAGCTGATTCCTCCTCCGGTGGTTCTTCTGGAACCACCGGAGCGCACGCCGCATGGTCTACCGGCGGCTGAAGTACCAGCCACAGATACTTGCCGCGGCGTCGTGCCGCCGTTATCCGGCGGCCGACGAGCAGCGCCGAGAAGTCGGCGGCACCGGCCAGATGACGGCGCACCGCACGAGGATGGTGGACGTCAACCGATGCGATGACGCGACCGACGACACCACGTTCCAGACCGCGGCGAACAACCTCTACTTCGGGGAGTTCTGGCATGATCTCCGGTCGTCGGGTCGGGTCAGTGGGATGACACCGGACCCTCGAYGTGGCTCGATGAAGCTGTTGCCACCCCTGAAGCTGTTGCCACCACTGAAGCTGTTGCCACCACCGAGCCTGTCGCCAGCGCCCAGGAAGCGAATCGGGGCAGCTGATGATCAGCCACTCTCACAGACCCGAGACCTGATCGTGATCAAGGCTGCCGACGGCGGACTTCTCGTGATTTCCGCCGGCGACGTCCGCGCCCGAACCGTCCTCCCGCCCCAAGGCTGACCGTTCCTCGAGAACCGCGAAAGCCGCGGCGGCCGCCCGCTGCTCGGCCTCCTTCTTGCTTCCCCCTTCGCCCTCGCCCAGTGGCTCTCCCGCGATCCTCGCGTAGGCGGTGAATCGCTTCGCGTGGTCCGGACCGGCCTCCTCGACGATGTATTCGGGCGGCCCGAGAGCCAGCACCGCCGTCTGTTCCTGCAGTGAGGTCTTCCAGTCAAGCCCTGCGCCTCGGCCGGCGGCCTCGTCCAGCAAGGGATCGAAGAGACGGTGCACGAAACCGGAGGCCACGTCGAGGCCTGAGGACAGATAGACCGCCCCGATGATGGCCTCGAGGGTGTCGGCGAGAATGCTCGCCTTGTCGCGCCCCCCGGTGGTCTCCTCGCCCCGGCCCAGCAGCAGGTACGGACCGAGCCCGGTGGGTCCGATCCCCCGTGCCACGTCCGCGAGAGCCCGCATGTTCACAACCGAGGCCCGCTGCTTGGCGAGCTGCCCCTCGGGAAGATCCGGGTGGCGGATGAACAGTGCCGCCGTCACCACCAGACCGAGCACCGCATCGCCCAGGAACTCCAGGCGTTCATTGGTGGGCAGGCCGCCCTTCTCATAGGCATAGGAGCGGTGTGTGAGGGCGCGGTCGAGCAGCTCGGGGTCGATGGCGACCTCGAGTACCTCGATCAGGCCGTCCCGCGGCGGCGGGGGTGGCAGCTGGCGGGTCATCCGACCAGCCCGGCCAGGGCCCGGCGACGCGCCACCAAGATCGCCATCGCCGCTCTGGTCCGAGAGGCCAGGTCCGCATGGACCGCGACCGACGCCGCCCTCAGCGCCGCGAGCAGCCCGACTGCCTGGCTGTCGCCGGCTTCATCCGGTGCCCGCTCCGCGTGGACCGCGACACCATCGACCCCCAGCACGATCGTTCCCCCCCGCACATCAGGATCTTCCAACGTTCCCCATCCCGGATCCAGACCGGCCCTGGACAGGTGCCCCGTACCCCGATGAGATTCCCACCATCGCATCCCGCGGATGACGGACATCAGGACATCTCCGGTGAATCCGTCGGTGACCGCCACGTCAACTCCACGGCGATGATCGATCTTCTGGCCGTCGCCCGGCTCGCCCGTCCACGAAGGCGCGAGGAGYCGATCAGCCGTCAGCGGGCCGACATAGTGCAGATCGAGCGATCGGAGCAGCTCGTCGACGGCTCGTCGCAAGGTGTCGGGAAGCGCTGGACGCGCCGTCAGAAGCCCGACTCGGGGAGCGTTGACGGCGAAGCGAACCGCGGCGTATGCACTGCCCGCGACCGCGAACTGGGCGAGTTCGTCCGCCKTCACATCAACCGTCGCCCCCGCGTCGCACAGCACGACGGGGGCGTTCGCCCCGCCGACAATCGAGGCGAGAGTGGCCCGTGTCGCCCCGGGGAGCAGACCGTAGGTGAACTGAGCCGAGGCGACCACGGCTTCGGCCGGGGCTATCGAGACCATCGCATCGGCATGTCCGTCACGGACCAGGCGCGCCGCCACCCGGACGCCGGAGTCCCGACGTGCTCGCACTTCACGCAATGCCTCCGGGCCCGCCGAAACGCTGCGAGCGGCCGTGGCGAGCAGGACGCGCTCGCCTGGCACAATTCCCAGCCGAGCAAGGTCATCCCGGACGGTATCACCGGATGTCASCAGAGTGAGCACCAGATGCGGATCGGCGCCGAGCGCACTGGGCAATGCCTCGAGGAGAGGCCCGGAAGGCAACCCCTCCCCCACCAGGTCAACGGCGATACGTGTCACACCGGGTCAGACGTCAAGCACCTGACGGTCGTTGTACCGGCCGCACGTGCCACAGACGGTGTGCGGCCGGATCACGTGCCCCCGCGAGCACTTTGCGAGGGTCGGCACCTTGGCCTTCCACTGYGAACGCCGGGACCGGGTGTTGCTGCGCGAGGTGCGCCGCTTCGGGACGGCCACTATTCCTTCTCCTTGCTCTCATGAGGGTCGGTGCGACCCTTCTCGGTTCCCGTCGCTCCGCTGCCGGCCAGCGCGGACAGCGCCGCCCATCTCGGGTCGGATCGCGCATGGGAATGTCCAGGCTCGACATCGTCGAGACGCACCCCGCAGTCCACGCAGAGTCCCGCACAGTCCGGACGGCAGATGGGTGACAGCGGAAGGTTGAGTACCAGGGCATCCCGCACCACGGGCTCGATGTCCGCATGATCATCGATCAGTACCCGAGCATCTTCGTCGTCACCCAGGTCCACGGCTCGGTCAGGGTAGTAGAACAGCTCGCGAAACTCGACCATGCTGACCTCGGACACGTCGTCCAGGCAGCGCGCACATTCACCCCGAAGCGGCGCCACGACGCTCCCGCTGACCAGGACACCCTCGATCACCGATTCGAGACGCAGGTCCAGGGTGACGCTTGCGCCGGCCGGCACCCACATCATCTCGGTTCCGAGATCGGCGGGAAGTTCCGCCTGCGCCCGGACAAGCCGCATCGACCCGGGCCGACGACCGAGCTCACGGGTGTCCAGTACAAGGGGACCCCTCGGGGTCCGACGGCGAAAGTGGGATCCAGTCATGGCGGCAGTCGAATTCACATCTACGTCAATGTCAGGAAGGCCAGCCGAAACAGGGCCTTCGTGGTGGTGTAGCTACCCGGCGTCGCTGACGACTGAGGCAGCCCGACGTCAGCGGCACCCTGGACCCTCCCAGCGGCACCCCGGACCCTCCCAGCGGCCCGGACCCTCCCAGAGGATCGACGAACAGACTCCAGCCGGTCAGCTACCAACGCCGGTCAGCTACTACGGTCTCCTAGCCTATCCGATCGGTGCCGCGGACGATCCGATCAGGCTGCCGGGATCTCCGGACACCCGAGCCCGGCGGGCGGCGGACCTCCGCCTAGGAAGCCGCTCGGGTGCCGCTCGCCCCCCGCGACCGGCCCCGGAGCCCGGACAGTCCGGAACGGCGGGAGAGCCCGGCGGAAGTCGGTCGGCGGCTACCCACCCGGCGGGGGTTACTGAGCGAGGCGCTCACGGAGCTGTTTGAGTACCACATCCGGTACCAGCCCCGACACGTCACCTCCGTAACGCGCGACCTCCTTCACCAGACTGGAGGACAGAAAGGYATATTGCGGGTTCGTACTCATGAAAAGAGTCTCCACGCCCGCAAGCGAATTGTTCATCTGCGCCATCTGAAGCTCATAGTCGAAGTCGCTGACCGCACGCAGTCCTTTGACGATCGACTGGATACCCCTACTCCGACAAAAATCGACGATCAGCCCGTGGGACGCATCTACCAGGACGTKGGACGGCGCCATCGGATGATCACGCAGGGCCTCTCTGATGAGCTCCATCCGCTCGTCGACGGTGAACAAGGTGACCTTGTTCTTGTTGATCGATACGGCGACCACGACCTCGTCGAAGAGTCTGCTCGCTCGGACGATGATGTCGAGATGACCGTTGGTGATCGGATCAAATGAACCGGKACAGGCTGCCCTCCTCATGATCGAATACCGTACCAGAGAGCACCCTCCCCGTACCTCCGGTCGCGCAGCGCACACAACCCGTCAGGCCAGGCGACCGGGCCCGAGCGGTGCGATCTTTCGACAACGCAGACACCGTCCGCAGTCAACCAGGCGGCCGCCAGCAGCTTTGACAGCACTTCGCCGAGTTCCGAATCGCGCATCGCGTACGGCGGATCGAGGAAAACCACGTCGTAGGGATTATCCGAGGTGTTCTKCACCACACGCTCTACCGCGGCTTGCGCRATCTTCGCGCCCGACAGTCCCAGCGCTGTCACGTTCCGCCGCAGAGTGCGTATCACGACCGGATCGCGGTCGACGAGAAGAGCATGAGTGGCACCCCGAGACAGCGCTTCCAGACCGACCGCACCAGACCCGGCATAAAGATCGGCAATCCGAGCACCCCGCAGATCCAGACAGGTCGACAAGGTGTTGAACAACCCCTCACGGGCACGTTCCGAGGTCGGACGGGTGGTCGTTCCGGGTGGAACCAYGAGCCGCCGACCACCCGCGGTTCCACTGATGATGCGCGTCATCGGGCCACCCGGTCATCCCTTCTCGAGGAAGGCGACACTGGTGTCGTCGAGAACCGCGTCGAGCAGCCGGCGCAGTGCGGGATGCCGGTCCAACCCGGGGTCGTCGTCAACCAGGCGACCGGCCTCCTCGCGTGCGTCGCGGATCAGGTCCTCATCACGAAGAAGTTCCAGGAGCTTCAGGGATCGTCGTCCGCCGGACTGGGCGGCCCCGAGCACATCGCCCTCTCGACGCTGCGCGAGGTCGAGACGGGCCAGCTTCGCCCCGTCGCTGGTGGCGGCGACCGCGCTGAGCCGCTCCCAGGCGGGGGATCCCGGCTCGGCCGCTGTATGCAGAAGACACCAGCCGGGCGCGGTGCCCCGGCCGACCCTCCCGCGCAGCTGGTGCAGCTGGGACACGCCGAACCTGTCCGCGTCCAGGACGACCATCACTGTCGCGTTCGGTACGTTCACTCCCACCTCGATGACGGTGGTGGCGACCAGCACGTCGACCTCGCCGGCCGCGAATCGGTTCATGGTGGCCTCCCGTTGCCCGGGTGCGAGACGACCGTGCAGCGGTTCAACCCTGAGGTCCGCAAGCTCGCCATCCACCAACAGGGGCAGCACCTCACACACTGTCGCAGCTGGTCGGGACGCTCGCGAATCCGGACCGGCAGCCGAGGATTCGGCGGGATCATCCTCCCCGCCCCCGTCCTCCCCGCCCGCACCGATCCGGGGACACACGACATAGGCCTGATGCCCGGCGGCCACCTCGTCGCGGATTCGTCCCCACATTCGATCCGTCCAGGATCTCTGGCTCGCCGGCACCACGAACGTCCCGATGGGAGAGCGTCCCGCTGGCAGTTCGGTGAGCTCGGAGACTTCGAGATCACCGAACACGGTCATCGCGACCGTCCGGGGAATCGGTGTCGCGGTCATCACAAGAAGGTGGGGAGGACGTCGTCCACGCGCTCGCAGTGCGTCCCGCTGTTCGACGCCGAAACGATGCTGTTCGTCGACGACGATCAGACCAAGATCGTTAAAAATCACCTCATCGTGCAGCAGGGCATGAGTACCGACCACCAGACCGGTGGAACCGTCCGCGATCTCCGCCAGAGCCTCCCGCCGCGCACGCCCTCCCATCGATCCGGTGACCAGCGTCACCCGCGTGGCCCGATGATCGGCTCCTAGTTCCCCTGCCCGGGCCAGATCGCCGAGCATCTCCCGGAGGCTTCGGCTGTGCTGAGCGGCAAGAGTTTCGGTGGGCGCCAGGAGTACCGCCTGGCCGCCCGTGTCGACCACAGTGAGCATCGCCCGCAGGGCGACCAGTGTCTTGCCCGAACCCACCTCTCCCTGTAGCAGTCGATGCATCGGAACGGGCCGACCGATCTCGGCTGCGATCGTCTTCCCCACCTCGCGCTGGCCCGTCGTGAGGGGGAAGGGCAGATCGGCATCGAACGCCGCCAGCAGACCATCCGGACGCTGCGACCGGGGTGTTGTCGCCAGCGCCTCCACCTCACGACGCCGCTGGGCCAACGCCACCTGCAACACCAGAGCCTCATCCCAGGTGAGGCGCCGACGACCGGAGGCGATCTCACCACGGTTCGCGGGCTGGTGAACCAGCCGGAAGGCCTCGGCCAGAGCGGGCAGGCGGTACCGGCTGCGGAGATCGTCCGGCAACGGATCCTCGACGGGATCGAGAGAGTCCAACRCCAGCCGGACGCACCTCGCCAGCGTCCAGCTCGGCACCTTGGCGGAGGCGGGGTAGATCGGAACCAGCGCGTTCGCGAACGGCGCACCGCTGACGGCTTCCCCGCTCTCCTCGGGTTCGAGGAGCTGGACCTCCGGGTTGGTCAGCTGACGCTGCCCGCGGAACTCGTCGACCTTGCCGGCGAACAGCGCGGTCGTCCCGGGACGTAGGTCACGCTCCCGCCAGCTCTGATTGAAGAAGGTCAGCGACAGTGAATGCCGGCCGTCCGTCACCGTCACGCGCACCATCGACTTCCGGGTGCCGCGCATCGGGCGGCGTTCCGTCTTCTCGACCCGGGCCTGGACCGTAACCGTCTCACCGACGACGAGGTCCGCGAGGTCCGTCAGCTCGCCTCTCTCATGGTACCGGCGGGGCAGGTGCCCCAGCAGATCACCGACCAGCCTCAACTCCAGACCATCGGCCAGGAGGGCGGCGGCACGCGCGCCGACGAGGGCCTTCAGGGGCGTGTCGAGGTCGACCACATTACCGATAGTGCACCGGAGCACCGACAGTACCGAGACCCACCGGCTCCCGCCGCATCATCTGGACCACAGAACTGGACCACAGAAGGTGGGGTAACCTCAAGCGGGCCGCCACTGCGCGCGTCCCCCGGCGGCGCCGTCAGGGTCGCGGGTTGCGTACGATTCTGGTTCTGACTCCCCTGACGTCCCGGGCACGCCTACCGGGACCAGTACTACTTCGACTTCGGCTACTACTTCGACGGAGTGTTTCTCGTGTCYTCGGTGTGTGACGTCTGCGGCAAGGGGCCGGGCTTCGGTATGTCGGTCTCCCACTCCCACCGACGCACGCGCCGTCGGTGGAACCCCAACATCCAGACCGTGCGCACGGTCGTGGGCGGGACCCCCAAGCGGCTGAACGTCTGCGCTTCCTGCATCAAGGCGGGCAAGGTCTCTCGCGCCTGAGCCCTCCGGGCCGGACGTTACTCCGGCCGGACGGGGCGTCACCGGACACAGGCCTCCCGTGGAGGTCGAGGCGGAGCGCGGCCACATCCACGTCGGGTACGCTGCCGGTCACCGACGCCGATCCGTTAGTGTCCCGGCATGGCAGGCTCCAGGCGTCGGATTCGGCTCGCCCTCCTGTTCGGTGGCCGSAGCACCGAGCACGCGATCTCCTGTATATCGGCCAGCGGTGTACTGCGAGCCCTGGATCGTGACGTCTACGACGTCGTCCCCGTCGGCATCGACACACATGGCCGCTGGGTCGTGCTGCCGGACGACCCGACCGCCCTCGCGGTGACGGGAGACCGACTGCCCGCCGTCGTCGCGGCCCACGGTGAGAGCGTCGTCCTGGCCGCGGATCCGACGACGCCCGGTCTGTTGCCGTGCCGCCCCCGCGGCGGCCTCGACTCTGTCAGGAACACCCTCGGGAGCAGCGACGCTCTCGGGAGCAGCGACATTCCCGGGGACATCGATGTGGTCTTCCCGCTGCTCCACGGCCCCTTTGGGGAGGATGGGACGGTCCAGGGTCTCCTGGAGATGGCCGGCCTGCCCTACGTCGGCTCCGGGGTGTTCGCCAGCGCGGCCGCCATGGACAAGCAACACATGAAGGCACTGCTGCGGGCCGCCGGCCTTCCCGTCGGCTCCTACGCCGTCCTGCGAGCCGGTGACACACTCACCGGGGCCGACCAGGAACGGCTGGGGCTGCCCGTCTTCGTGAAGCCCGCGCGCGGCGGGTCGAGTATCGGGATCAGCCGGGTCGAGGCCTGGGCGGACCTGGACACCGCGATCAAGGCAGCCCGCGCCAGCGAMCCCAAGGTCCTGGTGGAGTCGGCGATCGTCGGCCVCGAGATCGAGTGCGGGGTCCTCGGAATTCTAGACGGCCCCGGTGCCGAGGCGAGTGTGCCCRCCGAGATCACCGTCACGTCTTCGGCCGGCTTCTACGACTTCGAGGCCAAGTACATGTCCGACGCCACCCACTTCGACGTCCCGGYCAACCTGTCCCACGCGGTACGGGAGGAGGTCCGGGGAGTGGCGATCGCGGCGTTCGAGGCCCTGGACTGCGCCGGGCTCGCGCGGGTTGACATGTTTGTCACGGCCGACGACCATGTGATCATCAACGAGGTCAACACGATGCCCGGTTTCACCCCTACCTCGATGTTCCCGCGGATGTGGGAGGCGAGCGGGGTCACCTATCCGCAGTTGGTGGACCGGCTCGTCAGGCTGGCCCTGCGCGACGGAGCGGGGCTGCGCTGACCGCCCGGCACCTGCGCCACCCGGGCCCGTGACGGCGTGGAGGCGTTCCGCCGGGCGGGAATGGCCGGGAGCTCGTCTCAGGATGTCGTCGACCTGCTGTGCGCCCRCACGGCGGGGGCGACCGAGACGAGTACCTCGAACGCCTRCACGTCGGCGGGCAGGGTGAGAACCACCTGGGGCTGCCGCGTGGGGGTGGAATAGCGCACCGTCGTGCCGCCCAGGTTCTCGGCGAACCACCCCACATCGTCCACGGCGGACAGCATCGCATCGGGACGGTAGCTTGCCGGAAGACCGGGCGCGCCGCAGGTGAGCACCACCGGCGCCGCGCCGTAGGCCGCCGCCGTGGCCTGTGGGGGGTCCAGTGTCCGGCGGTCGAGGTCGTCCCCGAGCGACGGGGGAAGATCGTGGACCAGGTCCACGCACGACGAACGGACCGACTCCGCGGGAATCGGCACGTTGGTCAGCCGAATCGATCCGGGACCGCCGCATCCGACCAGCGCGAGCAGGACCCACGAGGCGACGAACACCGGATACCGACATGACCGCCCCGGCCGGCGCCCGCCCCGTGCCGGGCGTCGGCCCCGCTCGGCTTGCTCACCACCGGTGGCCATGTCCCGATTCTGGCGCGCCACCGACGTCACCGGTGGCCCGGCCCCGGCGGTGGGCGCGAGCCGGGAGCCGGGAGCGCCCACCGGGTCCCCCGTCCCGGAGCCGACCTGACCCACGTCGGGACGGAGGAGCTTCAGCGGCGGAGAAGCTCAGAAGTGAACGACCGGGCAGGTCAGCGTGCGGGTGATGCCGTCGACCGACTGCACTCTCGCCATGACCATCTTCCCGAGGTCATCGACGGTGGCCGCCTCCGCCCGGACGATGACGTCATAGGGGCCGGTGACGTCCTCGGCCTGGGTGACCCCGGGGATCTGCTCGATCTCCTTGGCAACCGAGGAGGACTTGCCGACCTCGGTCTGGATAAGGATGTACGCGTGGACCACAGACGCTCCCTCGTCGGACGTCGACAGCCCGTCGAGCAGAACTACGGGCCGACAGAAGGTAACAGGCAAACGGCCCGGATGAGAGCCTCCGAGGTCGAGGAATTTGCTCAGATCGGCCGACAGGGACCGACCGAGGGGTCGCCCGGCCTCATCCGGAACCCCAATCGTGGGGGTCAGCTGGCCGGCTCGGTACCCGGTTGTGATGGCAACCACGACGCAGCTACCCAGAGCGAAGAATAGGAGACACGTGAACGCTCGGAGCATCCGGAGCGAGCCGCCGCCGGAACCGAGCTCCGCCCCGCCCCGCGTACTGACGATCGCCGGATCGGATTCTGGCGGCGGCGCGGGCATTCAGGCAGATCTCAAGACGATGCTCGCCCTCGGCGTCCACGGCATGAGTGCGATCGTCGCGGTGACGGCACAGAATTCCCTGGGCGTCCATGGTGTGTGGGATCTCCCTCCGGAAGCGGTCCGAGCCCAGATCAGAGCGGTCGTGGCGGACATCGGGGTCGACGCGGTGAAGACGGGGATGCTCTCCTCCGCGGCTCTGGTCTCGCTGGTCGCCGCCGAACTCTCGCGGCTCGACGTACCCGTCGTGGTCGATCCGGTCAGCGTCTCCAAGCACGGCGACCCCCTGCTGTCCCCGGAGGCGGTCGAGGTGGTCCGTACGGAGCTCATGCCCCGCGCCACCATCGCCACACCGAACCTCGACGAGGTACGTCTGCTGACCGGGGTGGAGGTGCTGGACGTCGCCGACCTGCCCAGAGCCGCCGAGGCGATGCTCGCCCTGGGCCCGCGCTGGGTGCTGGTGAAGGGCGGGCATCTTCCCGGCGACGCGGTCGACCTGCTCACCGACGGGACCACCGAGGTCGTCCTCCGAAGCCCCCGCCTGGACCGGCGGCACACCCATGGCACCGGATGCACGCTGGCCTCCGCGATCGCCGCGCACCTGGCGCAGGGGCGTGGTCACGTCGAGGCCGCACAGGCCGCCAAGGCCTACGTCAGTGGCGCCCTGGCCAGCGGCTTTCCGCTCGGCGCGGGGATCGGCCCGGTAGACCACGGCTATCGTCACCGTAGGTAGCAGCCTGAGAGCCGGGCTCGGGCCGCGCCGGCGGCGTCTGGTTCAATCGCCCCGCCGCACGTGACCTGACGCACGTCACGCATCCGCATCATCACCGTGGAGGTAGCCCGTGGGGGCGCACAGCTCGGGAGTGGTACCATCCACCAGCACGGACCGACGGTGGTATCGCATCGTCGGCGGCGCTCCGCTCACCGGCTCGGTCGAAGCGTCCGGGGCCAAGAACTCGGTCACCAAGCTGCTCGTCGCCACCCTCCTCACGCCAGAGCCGTGCACCCTGACCCGGGTGCCTCGGATCGCCGAGGTCGACGTGGTCCTGGGCATGCTCGCCGAACTCGGCACCCAGGTGGAGTGGCTGGACGAGCACACTGTGCGACTCGCCACCGAAAAGATCATCGACGCGTCGCTGTCCGAGGCCTACTCCGGGGTCAACCGGATACCGATCCTGATGATGGGCCCGCTCCTGCACCGCGTCGGCGAAGCCGTGATCCCGCTGCCCGGCGGTTGCCGGATCGGCAAGCGTCCYGTCGACTTCCACCTCGCCGGCCTGCGTGCCATGGGTGCGGAGATCGTCGAGCAGCTGCGTTCCGTCCAGGTCAAGACGCTGGGTCTGCACGGCACCCATGTCGCGCTGCCGTTCCCGAGTGTCGGCGCGACCGAGAACCTGCTCCTGGCCGCGGTCCGGGCGCAGGGTACGACCGTCATCTCGAATGCGGCGGTGGAACCGGAGGTCATCGACCTCATCATGTTCCTGCAGCAGATGGGCGCCCTCGTCGACGTGGAAGTCGACCGCACGATCGTGGTGCAGGGGGTCGACGCACTGCGGGGAGCCACCCATGCCCCGATCCACGACCGCATCGAAGCCGCGTCCTTCGCCTCGGCCGCGGTGGCCACCAACGGCAGGGTGGAGGTGGTYGGTGCCCGCCAGGAACATCTGGCGACCTTCCTCAACCACCTCCGCCGGCTCGGTGGCGAGTTCGAGGTCACCCCGCGGGGCATGACCTTCTTCCGGGCCCAGCCGTTGACCGCGTCACATGTGCAGACCGACGTACACCCCGGGTTCATGACCGACTGGCAGCAGCCCCTGGTCGTCCTGCTCACCCAGGCCAAGGGTGCCTCCGTGATCCACGAGACGATCTACGAGGACCGGTTCGGATACACCAGACAACTGGCCGAGATGGGCGCCGACATCGCCCTGTCGACCCTGTGCCTCGGTGGGAAGGCCTGCCGGTTCGCGTCCCGGGACTTCGAGCATTCGGCGGTCGTGAGCGGGCCGACCTCCCTCACCGGCGGTGATCTGGCGATCCCCGACCTGCGCGCCGGCTTTGCCTACGTGCTGGCCGCGCTGGTGGCCGACGGCACCAGCATCATCCGCGGGACCCGTTTCCTCGAACGCGGTTACGAGGACCCGGTGGGTAAGCTGCGCTCGATCGGAGCGTTMATTGACACGCAGGCCGTGGGTTCGCCCCCGGCACCGACCACGCCCCGACCTGACCGGAACGACGGTGCTGCCGGGCCAGGCGCATGCAGGTGAGGCGCGTGCAGGCCAGGCGCATGCAGGTCAGGGACACGCAGGTCAGGGACGGAGCCGGTACTCCGGGCCCGGCTCCCGACTCATCAGATCCTTGACGGCCTCCATCGGGGGAAGACCCTCATAGAGGACCCGTTCGACCTGGCGGGTGATCGGCATGGCGACGCCCAGGTCATCGGCCATGGCGAGCAGGGGGCGGCAGGAGCGCACCCCCTCGGCGACCTGCTGCTGTTCGGCCTCCACCTGCGCGAGCGTGAGGCCACGCCCGAGTTTCTCGCCGAAGGTGCGGTTGCGCGAGAGCGGGGAGCCGCAGGTCGCCACGAGATCCCCCAGTCCCGCCAGTCCCGCGAATGTCATCGGATCGGCACCCAGCGCGACCCCGAGTCGGAGGGTCTCGGCCAGGCCGCGCGTCATCAACGAGGCGAGGCTGTTGGTGCCGAAGCCCATTCCCTCCAGCATGCCGGCAGCCAGTGCGATGACGTTCTTGATCGCTCCGCCCAGCTCGCAGCCGATCACGTCGGTGTTGGTGTAGGGGCGGAAATAGGGCGTCCAGCACGCCGCCTGGACGGCCTCCGCCGTGCTCGTCGAGGTACTGGCGACCACAGTCGCCGCCGGCTGCTCGGCGGCGATCTCGGGCGCCAGATTCGGACCGCTCACCACCGCGATCCGGTCCGGCGACACGCCTGTGACCTGCGTGATGACCTCGCTCATCCGCAACTGGCTGCCCACCTCCACCCCCTTCATCAGGCTGACGTAGACGGCGTCGGGCCCAATCAGGGGCGCCCATCCGGCGAGGACGGAGCGCAGCGCCTGAGACGGTACGGCCAGCACCACGAACTCCGCGCCGGCCAGCGCCTCCCCCGCGTCGGACATCGCGCGCACCCGGTCCGGCAGCTGGATCGCCGGCAGATAGCGCGGATTGACCTGGCGGGTGTTGACCGCCCGGACGATCTCAGGGTCACGGGCGACCAGGTTGACCCGTGCTCCGGCATCCGCGAGGACCTTCGCGAACACACTTCCCCAGGACCCGGCCGTAAGCACCGCGGCCCGTCTCACCTGGTTCCCCAGGAAACGTCCGGCCGAGCGGGGGGAGTGATCGCGACCCCGACGATGGGTACGAGGAAGGCGCCACCGATCGAGGCGTTTTCTACCTTGTGGCGGGAATCGACAATAATTGTGCCCTCCGGATGGATCGCGTGCCTGGTATCGACGCCCGGCCGGCTGGACACCTCGCATCGCGCCGCGTCCGCCGCGTCCTCACTCTGACCGTAGACGCCGATCTGGCGGGTACCACGCAGGATGCGCCGCATGCCGGGGACGCGCCACGGCTCCGGCGTTCAGCCCGCGCACGCAGGACCCGGCGCACCGCGGGGTCGGCATGGCCTATGGTCGCCTTCGTGTGGCTCCCACGAAACGGAGTGTCCYGGACGGTCGTGCTGCCGCTGAAGAACCTCACCCGGGCGAAGACCCGGCTGGACCGCCCCGACCGGAGCCGGCTGGCCCTTGCGATGGCCTTGGACACGGTGATGGCGGTACTTGAGTCCGAGACCGATCTGGTCGGCGCCGTGATGATCGTAACGAACGATCGGACGGCCGACCACGCCCTGTCGACTCTCCTCAATTCCCACTATATTGGCGCAGATCAACCGAATCTTTCCCCGGCTGCGAGGAGCGCTCGGCTCGTCGTGATTCCGGACGAACCCGACCGAGGTCTCAATCCCGCTCTGGTGCACGGCGCCGCGCTGGCCTCGGCCCGCTGGCCCACCCGTGCGGTGGCTGCCCTCTCCGCCGACCTTCCCGCGCTGCGCCCCCCCGAGCTGCATCAGGCGCTGTCCGAGGCGAGCCAGCACCGTCGAGCGGTTCTCGCCGACGCGACCGGAACGGGAACCGTTCTGCTGACCGCGTCGGCCGGCGCCACCCTGCAGCCCGCATTCGGACCACACAGTCACGCCACGCACCGTCGCTCCGGAGCGGTGGATCTGACGGGAACCCTCGGTGGCTCGGTACCGGGACTGCGACGTGACGTCGACACGCTGGCGGATCTGGCGCAGGCCCGGGACCTGGGGGTAGGCCGGGCCACCAGGGCGGCGCTGACCGCCGGGTATCACTCCCCGCTCGTGGCGGAGGACTCCGGCGGATCCGGCGGCGAATCGGGCACCTCGGCGGAGTCAGGGCTGTCCGTACCACCGGGGATCGTAGGCGGAACCCAGCGCCGGATCGTGAGCGACGCGAGCGGACCAGGTCGGGCGAAGAAGTATCCCTGACCCAGCTCGCAACCCAGCTCCTCGAGCTCGGCGATCTGTCCTTCCCGCTCGATGCCCTCGGCCACGACGACGGCACCGAGGGCGTGCGCGAGACTGATCATCGATCGACGCATCGTCGCCACCCGGTGTCCGTCCCTGGGCGGTGGTTCGAGCAGCGTCCGATCGAGCTTCACGACGTCCACCGGCAGTTGATGGAGGGCGGCCAATGTGCTGTGGCCGGCACCGACATCGTCGAGCGCGACCGCCACCCCCAGCGCACGAACCTCGTTCAACACCTCGCGTGCGCCGCGCAGATCGTCAATCCGGCTCGTTTCGGTGATCTCGACCACCAGCCTGCCCGGGTCGAACCGACTGGCCGCCAGCGCCTGGGCGACGCTGTCGAGCAGCGTGGTGTCGGCGATCCTGCTGGCTGAGACGTTCACGTGCAGCCGCAGTGCCGAGGCCGGGTACGCCACGGCGACCTCCGCGCAGGCCTGGGTGAGGACCATGTCGTCGAGGGCGCCGACGATGCCGCCGTCCTCCGCGGCCGCGACAAAGGTGCCCGGTGGCACCGGTCCACGCCCCGGCTCCGTCCATCGGGCGAGGGCCTCCAGGGCGACYGGACTGCGATCGCGCAGCCGCACGATGGGCTGGTAGTGCACGTCGAAGCCGGCCGACCGTCCTCCCCTGCGCAGGGCGGTGGCCAAGGCGTCGGCGAGGTGCGTGCCGGCGCTGGGCGGGCACAGTCCGGGCCGGTAGACCACCAGACGGTTCTTTCCCGTTCGTTTTGCCGTGTGGACGGCCGTGTCGGCCCGCCGGAGCAGCGCCTCGGTGGTCTCCTGGGTCCGGCACGCGACGACCAGCCCCACACTCCCGCGGACCGGCCAGAGGTGACCGGCGGCCTGCGCCGGCTGGCGCAGCGCGGCCAGGACCCGTTCGGCGACGGTCTCGGGCAGTTCCCGCCCACCGTCCAACAGCACGGCGAACTCGTCGGAGCCGAGCCTCGCCACGGTGTCCGACGTGCCTACGCAGTGTCGTAGCCGTTGCCYGACCGCGCGCAGCAGATGATCACCTGCGGCGTGYCCGAGGCTGTCGTTGACGACCCGGAAGTCGTCGARGTCGCAGTACAGGACGGCCACGTCACGGCCGTCGTGGCGGCTCGCGGCGAGGGCGTCGGTGAGCCGCTGGTGGAACAGGGTGCGGTTGGCCAGCTCGGTCAACGGGTCATGGGATGTCCAGTGCCGCACCTCGTGCTCGGCCTCGCCGACCCGGYTCGCCAACCGCTGACTCACCCGCAGGGTCGTCAGCTGCCGGACGAGGACGGTGAGGACGAGCGTCGCACCCCCGATAATCTCGACCGGATCGAGAATGACTCCGCCGTGGGCCCGCCCCAGCAGAAGCGCCGCGACCACGGCCGCGGCGACATAGGGGACCGCCGGCCACAGCCATCCGAGCAGTTCGCCGTGAACGGGCCACCGGCGAGACCGGCGGCCGTCCTCCCGGCCGTTCTCCCGGCCGTTCTCCCGGCCGTCCCCCCGGCCGGCACGCGATGCCGCAAGGACGATCAACAGGGCACCGGCGACCGAGCAGGAACCCGTCATCGTGGGATCCCTGCCGTCGAGCTGAACGATCCACACGCCGGCGACCGCGAGGCACACCAGTCCGGTTCCGGCGATCGCGACGGCGGGCAGGTCCACCGGTTGCCGGAAGCCTGCCACGTGCAGGAATGCGATGATCAATAGCAGCACGACGATCGGATGCGCAACCGCGAGGAGATGCTCCACCGGCTGCGGCGGGCGGGAGGAGTCCACTTCGTCGATCCCGGCGAGCACCCCGGACCAGGCGAGCAGRAACAGGGAGTTGCCGAGTATGACCTCGTCGAACGCGGTGGCCGGACTGGCGCGCGGGTAGGCGGCGGCCACCCCCTCGCCGCCCGCCCCGGCGACGCGGGTGAGCCGCGAGGAACTCGGCGGCCAGCGGTGGGTGCCCCCGGCGAGGCCGGCCATCCCTGCCGGCGCCAGCACGCCCGCGCGCGGTCGTGATCGACGCGCCCGACCCGCGGGAACAGCCGCGAAGGCGGCGAGTGCGAGGACCGGCATGGCGAGTTGGCCGGCGTCGGTGAGATACCCGGCATCCGTCGCCGTCCGCCCTCCGACCGATGCCCCGTCCCAGCGGTGCAGCATCCATCCGGCCTGTCCAACCGTCCAGGTCGCCAGCGCGAAGGACAGCCACACCAACCAGCGGCCCCGTACTCGACCGAGACGGCGACCGGCCCGGGCACAACTCAGTGTCGCGGTCAGGCCCGCGGCGATCGCGGCGGCGTCGACGAGCATCCCTCGTCCCGCCCTCCTCCCCCTGTGCTGGCCGCCTGGGGCAGTCGGCCGCCTGGGGCAGAGGGATCCGACCGGACCACGGAAACGGCCCGCTACATCACGATAAGGTACAAACGAGCGCGACGGCGCTTCTCGGCACCGTAGCGCGTGATCGCTATATCACAAAGAGTAGGCGAATACTTCGCGTGCCGCGCGGTCTCTGCCAGTGTCCGGATCGGGGTCAGACCGGCGATGCGGGTCCCGCCCGGCCCCCGCTGCCAGAGATGCCACATCGATGCTGCCGAGTCCATCGGGGACTGGCACCATCTACAGGCATGAGCGAGCTGATGGCGACCCGTCCTGAACAGCCTCAGCGCAAGGCCCGCAGTGGCCTGCTCGAGCCCCTGGAGGCGCCGCGTCAGCCGGCGCCGTCCGACCTGCCCGCCGGCCGCTTCATCAACCGGGAGGCGTCCTGGCTCGACTTCAACGCCCGGGTCCTCGCGCTCGCCGAGGACGTGTCCACGCCCCTGCTGGAGCGCGCGAAGTTCCTAGCGATCTTCGCCAGCAACCTGGACGAGTTCTACATGGTCCGGGTCGCGGGGCTGATGCGACGCGAGGCGAYGGGACTGGCCGTCCGCTCCGCCGACGGGCTGACCGCCCGGGAACAACTCGATCTCATCAGCACGATGACGGCCGAGGTCACCCGGCGGCATTCGCGATGCTTCACCGACGAGGTGGGGCCGTCGCTGGCCCATGCCGGGATCAGCATCCGGTTCTGGCCTCAGCTGACCGAGACCCAGCGTGATCAGCTGCACCACTACTTCCACGAACAGATCTTCCCGGTGCTCACTCCCCTCGCCGTCGATCCGGCGCACCCCTTCCCCTACATCAGCGGGCTGTCGCTCAATCTGGCCGTCCAGGTCCGTGACCCGGGCGGGGAGGTCGACCGCTTCGCCCGGGTGAAGGTGCCCCAGAACGTTCCTCGGCTGGTCCCCGTAGCGGTGGAGCCTACCGACACGGCCGGTGTCCCGGGGGGTCTGGCCCCCCAGGCGAGCGCATGCTTCGTCCCGCTGGAGGAAGTGATCGCTGCCCATCTCTCCCAGCTGTTCCCGGGCATGGAAGTGATCGACTCCCATCTGTTCCGGGTCACCCGCAACGCCGACCTCGAAGTCGAGGAGGACGAGGCGGAGGATCTGCTCCAGGCTCTGGAGCGCGAGCTCGCCCGGCGCCGGTTCGGTCCCGCCGTCCGCCTGGAAGTGGACGCCGACATCGATGATGATCTGCTCACCCTGCTGATGCGGGAGCTGGAGATCACCGAGCGCGAGGTACATCGGGTCGCCGGCCTGCTCGACCTGTCGACCCTGYGGGCTCTCTACGACCTCGACCGCCCGGAGCTGAAAGATACGCCGCGGGTCCCGATCACACATCGGCGGCTGACGACCGATGACGGCGAGACACCGGACTTCTTCAGCGTGCTCCGGGAGGGCGACATCCTCGTCCACCACCCGTACGACTCGTTCACCACGTCCGTTCAGCGGTTCATCGAGCAGGCGGCGGCCGATCCGCATGTTCTCGCCATCAAGCAGACGCTCTATCGCACGTCCGGGGACTCCCCCATCGTGGATGCCCTCATCGGCGCGGCCGAGGCGGGAAAGCAGGTCGTCGTCCTCGTCGAGATCAAGGCCCGGTTCGACGAGAGCGCCAACATCCGCTGGGCCCGCGAGCTGGAACGGGCCGGCTGCCACGTGGTCTACGGTCTCATCGGCCTGAAGACCCACTGCAAGACCTGCCTCGTGGTACGCCAGGAACGCGGCGGCCTGCGCCGCTACTGCCATGTGGGTACCGGCAACTACAACCCCAAGACCGCTCGGCTCTACGAGGACCTCGGGCTGCTGACCGCCGACCCGGGCGTGGGCGCGGATCTCACCGACCTGTTCAACGTCCTCACCGGCTACAGCCGACAGACGGAGTACCGCTCGCTGTTGGTCGCCCCGCAGCACATGCGGGACGGCATCCTGCAGCGGATCGAAGCCGAGGCCCAGGCTGTCCGGGGGGGCGGGGAGTCCGGGATCCGCATCAAGGTCAACAGCCTTGTCGACGAACAGGTGATCGACGCGCTGTATCACGCCTCCATCGCCGGGGTACCCGTGCACTGCCTGGTCCGCGGGATCTGCGCCCTACGTCCCGGAGTGCCGGGCCTGTCGGAGACGGTCCACGTGCGCTCGATCCTGGGGCGGTTCCTGGAGCACAGCCGGGTCCTCGAGTTCACCTCGTCTGGCGAGTTCTGGATCGGCAGCGCGGACATGATGCACCGCAATCTCGACCGCCGTATCGAGGCACTCGTGCGCGTCCCGCACCCGGACCGGCGAGACACCCTGCGGCAGATGCTCGACCATGCGTTCTCCGACGAGGTGTCCGCCTGGGTGCTGCAGTCCGACGGCCGCTGGGAACGACGCACGACCGGGCCGGACGACGTTCGCCTGTCGGACTACCAGCACGACCTGATGGCCGACGCCATGCGGCGCGGGCACCGGTAAGCCCGGCGCCCGCACCGATGGTCAGTCGTTGCTCGCCGAGACGCTCGACTTGAACTCGGAGCCGGGCCGGAACTTCGGCACGACCGAGGCAGCGACGTGCACGGGCTCACCCGTCGCCGGGTTACGACCTGTGCGGGCGGCCCGTTCCACCCGCTCGAACACGCCGAAGCCRGTGATGGTCACCTTCTCTCCGCTCGCGACGGCCTCCTGAATGGCGTCGAACACCGCGTCGACGGCCTTGGTGGCGTTCGACCGCCCGCCCTCGATCTGCTGGGCGATGCGGTCAACCAACTGGGACTTGTTCACAACAACCTCCGGACGCCCCCCGCGGGCGCGGGGTGGGGAGCAGATCGGGCATCACACTGCGCTGCACCGTAGGCATCTCCACTGTCGAGGGCAATTCCCGTGAGCGTGTCGCGTCACACAAACCCGCACRTCAACGGGTTCGCTCCGGTGGGCGACGGGATGCGTAGGGTCCGGGCGACATAGCCCGTTCGRCAGATTAATTACGTTCAGTAGCGAGAATTGCCTTCTGGTTTGGGCGCAATGTCACCCTTTGGTAGCCGGATGCCCCCGACATCGCTGATGCCACTCCGATGGGTAGCTACCCGGAAGCCGGCCGCGACAGTCGCTTCATCCCCACAGAGATGGGGAACGCCCCCCCGGCGCACCCGCCACCCATCCCACCTTCCTGAATGTGAGATCCGACACGCACCACCGTGAACCCCCGACCGAGACCGGATCCGACTCCGTCCCCGCGGATGGTGCGGTGCTCGGGAACCGGCGCATCCGGACGCCGGTGGCCGGGTGACAGCCCCGGGCGTTAGGCGGTGGTCGGCGACCAGGCGGGCCGACCGGCCTCGAAAGAGGTGATCATATCTTCGTGGCGAAGGGTCAGCCCGACGTCGTCGAGCCCCTCCATCAACCGCCAGCGGGTGAAGTCGTCGAGGTCGAAGGTGGCCACCAGCCCCGCGCCCCGGACCTCKCGCGCGACGAGATCGACAGTGATCTCGATCGTGGGATCGGCCTCGACCGCGGACGTGAGTGCCTCGACCGTCTCAGCCGACAGCTGCACCGGCAACAGGCCGTTGCCGAGGGCGTTGCCGCGGAAGATGTCCGCGAACCGGGGCGAGAGCACGGCACGGAACCCGTAGTCCTGCAGCGCCCAGACGGCGTGCTCCCGCGAGGAACCGGTGCCGAAGTCCGAGCCGGCCAGCAGGATCGACGCCGCGGCGTACGCTGGTTCGTTCAGCACGAAGCCGTCGTCGGCGCGCCACTGCGCGAACAGGCCGGCGCCAAATCCCGTCCGCTCGATCCGCTTGAGCCACTCACTTGGAATGATCTGATCGGTGTCGACGTCGCTGCGGCGCAGCGGCACCGCGCGCCCGGTGTGAATCGTGAACGCCTCCATCGCGGAAACGCTCCCCTCTCAAAGAAGTCGTGGATGAACGACGGTCGCCGTCGTGCGTGGACCGACGATCCACGCCGGGCGCGCTACAGATCCGCCGGAGCGGTCAGCCGACCGGTCACGGCGGTGGCCGCGGCGACCGCGGGCGAGACGAGATGGGTGCGCCCACCCGGCCCCTGCCGGCCCTCGAAGTTGCGGTTCGACGTCGAGGCACTGCGCTCGCCGGGCCGAAGCGTGTCGGGGTTCATGCCGAGGCACATCGAACAGCCGGCGCTGCGCCACTGCGCTCCCGCCGCTCGGAAGACCTCGTCGAGCCCCTCCGCCTCGGCCTGCGCCTTCACCGCCATGGAGCCGGGAACGATCAGGACCCGGACCCCCTCGCTCACCCGCCGGCCGCGCAGCACGTCGGCGGCGGCGCGCAGGTCACTCAGGCGCCCGTTGGTGCACGATCCGATGAACACCGTGTCGACGGTGACGTCGGACAACGGGGTGCCGGGGGTGAGGCCCATGTAGGTCAGCGCTCGTTCGACCGAGGCCCGCGCGGCCGCGTCCGGGTAGTCGGCGGGCGCGGGAACCAGCGATCCGAGCGGTGCGGCCTGGCCCGGGTTGGTTCCCCAGGTGACGTAGGGCGTGAGGCTCGCGGCATCGATCACGACCTCCCGGTCGAAGACCGCGTCGGAGTCGGAGGCGAGGGTGCGCCAGTAGGCCACCGCTTCCTCCCAGGCAGCACCGGTGGCGACACGCGGCCGCCCGGCGAGATACTCGAACGTGACGTCGTCGGGCGCAATCATCCCGGCGCGCGCGCCGGCCTCGATGGACATGTTGCAGACCGTCATCCGGCCCTCCATCGACAGGGCCCGGATCGCCGCACCGCGGTACTCGATGACGTGGCCGGCACCACCGMCGGTACCGATCCGCGCAATGATCGCCAGGATGAGATCCTTCGCGCTGACCCCGACGGGCAGGTCGCCCGCCACGGTGATCGCCATCGTCTTCGGCCTGCGCTGCGGCAGCGTCTGGGTCGCGAGGACGTGCTCGACCTGGCTGGTGCCGATCCCGAAGGCCAGCGCCCCGAACGCGCCATGGGTGGAGGTGTGGCTGTCACCGCAGACGATCGTCATGCCGGGCTGGGACAGCCCGAGCTGGGGGCCGACGACGTGCACGATGCCCTGGCCCGGGTCGTTCATCGGGTACAGCCGCACGCCGAACTCGGCGCAGTTCTTCCGCAGCGCCTCCACCTGGGCCGCCGAGATCGGATCGGCGATCGGCGCCAGCGTGTCGGTGGTGGGGACGTTGTGATCCTCGGTAGCGAGGGTCAGCTCCGGACGCCGCACGGGCCGCCCGGCCAGCCGCAGGGCCTCGAACGCCTGCGGCGAGGTGACCTCGTGAACCAGGTGCAGATCGATGTACAGCAGATCCGGTTCACCGTCGGCGCGCCGCACCACGTGGGCGTCCCAGACCTTTTCCGCAAGTGTGCGCCCCATGGGCAACCCATTCTCCCCTCTTCTGGCGTGGTGATGAGTTTCCCTCTCCCACAGCTTGTTGTCTCATGATGTGGGATGACAGTATCAATGTGTGAAACAGCTTAGCGGAGTCGGAGTCCTGGACAAAGCAGCCCTCGTGCTGACCGCCGTCGAGGCGGGACCGGCGTCACTGGCTGATCTGGTGGCCCGAACCGGGCTCACCCGCGCGACGGCGCATCGGCTGGCACAGGCTCTCGAGGTCCACCGCCTGCTCGGCCGGACCGCCGACGGCCGCTTCGTCTCCGGGCCGCGGCTCGCCGCGGGGACCCCGACCCCCTTGCCGTGGGACCTGCTGGATCGGGCCGGCCGGGTTCTCGCYGAGCTTCGTGAGGTGACCGGAGAAAGTGCCCAGCTCTATGTGCGGCGCGGGGCCCTGCGCCACTGCGTCGCCGCCTCCGAACGCGCCAGCGGCCTGCGCGACACCGTGCCCGTCGGCGCCGCACTCCCGATGACCGCGGGGTCCGGTGCTCAGGTCCTCCTCGCCTTCGCGGCGCATCCCGAGCCGGAACTGCTCGCCGGAGCCCTGTTCGACGAAGCTGTCCTCCGCCGGGTGCGCGATCGTGGCTGGGCGGAGAGCATCGGGGAACGCGAGAGGGGGTTGGCGTCCGTGTCCGCCCYGGTGCACGATGGCACGGGAACGGTGATCGCGGCAGTGTCCCTGTCGGGACCGGTGGAGCGGCTCACCCGGTCGCCGGGGCGCCGGCACCGCGCGGCGGTCCTCGCCGCGGCGGCCCGGCTCTCGACACCGGCCGTCGGCTGACACACCACTCGTCTATATCCACTCGCCTGCATCCACCCGCCACCAACCGCCGGCCACCGGACGCCGGCCACCAACCGGTGGACCACCGCAACTTTTCCCCGGCCACAAAACACGCGACCGGACCTTTTCGTCGGCCGTTCTTGCCATTCGCCATTTTGAATCCCCCATTCGGACCCCACGCCCGCGACTGCCCGGGCTACATCTGCCGGTGGCGGGCGGCGGCTCCACCGCGCAGGGGTATCCCCCGCCGCGCGGCTTCGCCGCCCTGCGTCGTAGCCTGTTCGAGTCGTCCGTCTCGGATGATCGGAACAGTAGGCCGGATGACCCATGYGGGTATTGGCATCTAGTGCAAGCGATACAGCTCGCCCGCGCACTGGTGCGCTCGTCCGGATGACGCTGCGGGCTCCGCCCACGGGCCGCCGCCGCCCGCAGCGGCGCCGTCGTAGGTTCGGCCGCCCCGGGCGGCGCCAAAGAAGGGGACAACGCGCGGTGCGCAAACTGGGTTCGCGGTACGTGCTGCACGAGATACTCGGGCAGGGTACGACMGGCCAGGTCTGGCGGGGCGCCGCCGTCTCGGACGGTGCTCCCGTGGCCATCAAGGTGCTGCGCCCCGAGCTCGCCGACGATCCCGAGATCGTGGAGCGCTTCCTGCGTGAATGGGACCTTCTGATCGACCTCGACAGCCCGGATCTCGTCGCCGTACGCGATCTGGTGAACGAACCCGACGTGCTCGCCATAGTCATGGATCTGGTTGACGGTCCCGACCTGCGGACCCATCTGCGCGAGTTCGGGCCTCGACCGGTGGAGGAGGCGGTCCGGCTCGTCGTCGGCACCCTGTGGGCGCTCGACAGCGTGCACGCCGCCGGCGTCGTCCACCGGGAMGTCAAACCCGAGAACATACTCATCGACACTTCCGATCCGGCTCATCCGATCGTGCGCCTGACCGACTTCGGGATCGCCCAGATGATCAATGGTTCGTCCCGGACCAGCGTCACCGGGCCGATCGGGACCCCGCTCTACATGGCTCCCGAGCTGAGCACGGGCGCGCCACCGACCCCGGCAGCGGACGTGTACTCGGCGGGAGTCGTGCTGTACGAGCTTCTCGCGGGTTCGCCGCCGTTCGACTCCCCCAACCCGGCCGAGCTCCTGCAGGCGCACCGCGAAAAACAGCCCCAGCCCATCCAGGGTGTGCCGGCGCCGGTGTGGGGTGTGCTGGCCGGAATGCTCGCCAAGTCCCCGAGGGGGCGGCCCGTGAGCGCCGCCGACGCGGCCGAGGACCTGGTCGAGGCGCTCGAGGCCAGCCGTTGGGGGGGCGGCTACGCGTCCAGGCCAGGCAGCCATGCCGAGCATGACAACCGAATCCAGCTCTCCGCACTCGCCGGCGCGTCCGCGGCCCGAAGCGCGGATCATTCCCCCGCCACGGGAACGCAGCGCGTGGTGCGCTCCGCCGCCGTGGCCGCGGCGGGGGGCGCGGGATGCGTGGTCGGGGCGGGCGACGCGGTCGGCGCAGCCGCCTGGTCCGACCTGGAGCACACGCAGATCGCGGGCAGTCCGCTGACCACCGCCACGAAGGCCGGTGGCACGCAGGCCGGTGGACGGGAGGGCGGCGTCGAGCGCACCCGGATGGCCCCGGCCACCGGCGGCCGGGGAGGGTGGGACGGTGACGCCCCGACCGGCATGCAGCCGGCGCTGCGGGTCCCGGCCCGCTCCGACGCCCCGGCCGCGGACACGAACACAGTCATGTCGGCGATCCCGGCGAACCACCAACCCGGCCCCCCGATCGGTGGGGCCGCGGCCGCCTCGCGGGCGGCTGCCGACCGGCGGCGGCGTAGCCGGATCGCGGCGGGTGCGGGCCTTGTCGTCGCCCTCGTCGCCGGTGCCGGCGGCTGGGCGCTCGCCTCCAGCGGGGGCACCGGCGCGGAACTGAGCGCGGACGGTCCCGGCGGGGTGTCCGCCGCGGCGGCCTCGGGCGGTTCCGGCTTCGGAACCAGCGGAGCCGCTCCGGGCGTGGCCGTTGGGGTCAACCCGACGAGCCTCTCCGGGGGCGGGGCGACCCCGCGGCCCAGCGCGAAGGGATCTCCCTCTCCCGGCGCCGGCACGGCGCCTGCGGCCAGCCCCACGGGGGCCACGCCGACGAACAGCCCGACGGCGCGGAGCAGCCCGTCCCCGTCACCCACCGACGACGGCACGGCGACCGTTCCCAACACCGAGGGCAGCTCGTTCACCACGGCGGAGAACACCCTGAAATCGGCGGGCTTCACGAACCTCAGTAAGGCCTTCGGGTGCTACGGCGCCGGTGCGGTCGACACCGTCGCGCACCAGTCCCCGAAGTCGGGGAAGATTGCCAAAACAGCCACGATTAACCTGCAGGTTGAGGATTGCGCGCAGGTACCCGGCGTCATCGGAATGACCGAGTCGGACGCCAAGTGGCAGCTCACCCTCGCCGGTTTCACCTCCACCGCGGTCAACGGGTCATGCAGCAACAGCGAGACCAGCAAGGTGTCGGCGTACTCCCCCACCGGACAGCGTCCACGCCATTCCACGACGGTGACGTTGACCCTGGCCTGCACCAAGCCCCCAGCGTCCGCCCCGGCCCCGACCCCCACATCGACATCGACATCGACGGCCAGGACCTGAACGCCTGACCATCGGGCCGCCGGCGGGGCAGGTCCCGGCGGCGGCCCGGCGCGGGGATCAGCCCGGCGCGGGGATCAGCCCGGCGCGGGGAACGGTCTTCCCGCCCCGCTCAGCCGAAACGGTCCATGGGCAACGAGCGGATGTCGTCCCGGGAACCAGCGAGTGGCCCGCCGGTAAGCCGTGGCTTACCCGGCTCCTCGTCAACCCGGATACTGCGCGGCAGGGGCATCGGAACCGGCAGTTCCGCCTCAGGCTCCGGCGCGAGCGCCGCCAGGCTGGTCGCCGCCCACAGGTCCACCTCGACGATGATCTCGCCGTTCTCCGAGGACATCCGCAGCCGTCCCCCGTGTACCTCGACGAGGCGTCGCACGACATAGAGCCCCATGCCGGCCCCGTCCGTGGGGCGGGTCGCCGTGCTGTCCCGCTGGGTGAACGGTTCGAAGAGCTGGCGGATGGTGTCGGGGTCGAGATCGGGCCCGGGATTGCGGACGCGCAGGACGACCTCGTCGCCCACCCGGCCGGCGATGAGCCGTACCGGCGCTCCCGGCCAGGAGTGCACCAGCGCGTTGTCGACGAGGTTCGCGACCACCTGGATGAGGGCCTGCCGGGCCATCCGCACCGGCAGCTCTGGCGGAAGATCCACCGTCACGCTGCTTGGCGACCCGGCGTACGAGAGCGTGGCGAGCACGTGCCGGACGACCTCCGGCAGATCGGCGATGGTGGTCTCGTCCGTGCCGGTGGCCGTGGCGGCCGTGAGCATGTTCTCCAGCAGGCGGGAGAGGCGATCGGAGTAGTTCACCGCCGCATCGAGCAGATCGTCGAGCTGGGCGTCCGAGAGCCGGTCGCGACGGCGCTTGATGGTCAGCAGGTTTCCGCGGATACCGGTCAGTGGCGTGCGGAACTCGTGCGACACCGTCGCAACCAGGTCGCTGCGGATCCTGTCGGTCTCCTCCAACCGGGCCATCAGGCTCTGCTGACCCTCGTAGAGCTGCTGCCGGTAGTGCTCCACCCGGCGGCGGGACTGCTCGTTGTAGTGYCAGAAGACCATCTGTGCGCAGGCAAGGGCGAAGATGAAGCCGGCGTGCAGGCCGGCCACCAGCCAGGCGTTGTCCAGCAACTCCCCGTCGGCCGAGATGATGTTGCCGATCGCCAGATTGGCGACGAMCACGAAGGCGATCGCCAGCAGGTAGACGGTCCACTCCTCGTAGAGCGCGATCAATGCGACGACCACGAAGAAGTGAAAGTACATCGGGGTGAGGCCGCCCGAGAGATGGACRAGGACGACCGAACAGCACAACAGCCCGAGGCTGGCGGCCAGGGCACGGACCCGACGGCGGCCGGGCACCACCGCGGAGGCGAACAGCAGCGCCGGYAGACTGGCCGCCAGAAAGCCGTGCACGAGGCTCAGGTCGCGCCAGATCGYGTAACAGACGATGACCGGCGGGTGCATCGCCAGCACCAGGCACATCAACGTGTGACGGGCTGTCCAGTCCTCGATGGGCAGACCGCGGCCCTGGGGAAGCAGCGAGGTGATGCGCCGGGCAACTCCCGGCAGGACGTCCACCTGCTCCGGTGCCGATCCCGGCGGACGCAGCCGACCAGCATGGCGGGCGGCGCGCCCCACATGCGCACTACCATGMCGACGCCGTGCGCGTTCGGGTGTCGATGGACTGACGGTGGACATCCGYGCAAGTTTGTAYCGATCCGGTGCTGGAGCACCATGGTTGTCAAGGGTGGTGTCGCATGGCGACAGTGCCCAGGTTTGACTAGGCCATCTGCACCACCTGGTACCGGGCTCAACGGAGCATGGCGCGGACCTCGCTCTCCCCGCCAGGCTGTGGTCCGCGGGGTGGCCCCGAGACGGCCCCCCATGGAGGAGGACACCGTGCCCTCAGTGGCCCTGACAGCCTCGACCGCTTCCGCGATCGCCCCGTCGACCGCGGGTCGGATCGGCCCGCCGCAGCCGGGTGCCACCGACGATCCCGCGCTGACCGCCGTCATGGCCCGAGCCGCGCGCCCCCAGCTGCGCCTGGTGGCCTCGACCCCGGACACCGAGATCGAAGTGGTCCACGGCCGCGGAGGCCCGGCGTCCTGCGGCTGCCGCGCGTGCACGATGGCCCGCCACCCCGCGGCCATGCTGCGGTTCGAGGTTGTGCGGTAGGCCCGGATCGCGCCCGACATGACGATGGCCCCCGGAGAGGAATCCGGGGGCCATCGATGGTCTTGGTGCGAGGGCGCATCTCTCACCCTCTGCGAAGAATCAAAGATAAAATCACTGTGTAGCCCCGACCGGATTCGAACCGGCGCTACCGCCTTGAGAGGGCGGCGTCCTGGGCCGCTAGACGACGGGGCCAAGACTCTGGTTCTTACTTACGCGCTTACGCGCGTATCACACCATACAGCCGTGTCACACTATACAGCATAGCGGCCAGTTTCAACCGAGCGGTAGATCTGGTGCAGCTGGGGTACCAGGACTCGAACCTAGACTAACGGAGCCAGAATCCGTTGGGCTGCCAATTACCCCATACCCCATGGGCCCTGTCCGGGCGCTGCCTACTGTACCTCATGCAGAGGGCACATCAGCGCGCCGGGATGCCGATGTACGCCGGTCATCCCCGTCACGTCCCGTGGCTGGGGCATCGGGAACGACCGGCAGCCACCCGATCCACGGCCACCCGGCGGAGGATCGCACCGCGGGCGCTAGCGAGCCGTCACCGGGTTAGTGAGCGTCCCGATGCCCTCGACTGTCACCGCCACCGTCTGCCCCGGTGACATCGGCCCCACGCCCGCGGGCGTTCCGGTCAGCAGCACGTCGCCGGGTAGCAGCGTCATGGCCGACGACAGGTAGGCGATCAACGAGGGGACGTCGCGCAGCAGCAGGCCGGTTCGGGAGCTCTGGCGCAGTTCRCCGTCCAGGGTGGTGCGGATGGGCAGATCCGCCGGGTCGAGATCCGTCTMGATCCAGGGACCGAGGGGGCAGAAGGCGTCATGGCCCTTGGCCCGGGTCCACTGGCCGTCCGCCTTCTGCTGATCGCGAGCGGTCACGTCATTGGCGCAGGTGTAGCCGAGCACCACCTCGAAGGCCCGTTCCACCGGGACGTCACGGCACAGCCGGCCGATGACGATCGCCAGCTCGCCCTCGAAGTCGACCCRCTCGCTGTCCGACGGAAGGATGATCGGATCGCCCGGGCCGGCGACACTGGTGGAGGGCTTGAGGAAGAGGATCGGACGCTGCGGCGGGGTGTCACCGCCCATCTCCTGGACATGGTCGGCATAGTTCTTGCCCACGCAGAGCACCTTGCTCGGCAGCACGGGAGCGAGCAGCCGCACGTCGCCGAGCCCCCGGCGGACGCCGGTGAAGGAGAACGGACCGAACGGATGCGGGGTGATGCCGCGGATCACGGCCGTACCCGCCTCGATCGACCCCTCCACGACCCCGAACCCAGGCTCCGAACCATCGGTAAACCTCGCGATACGCACCCCCAAACCGTACCGAGCCCGCGGAAGGCGCTGACACGACCGGCCGGTGGGCGGCCCCGCCACGCCGCGGGTATGACTTGTATGACCGACATGACCACGGCCGGGGCCTGATCAGGTTCGCCAGAACGGTGACGAGTGACCGAGAATCAGGCCAGAATCCGCGCCTGGTCCACCGCCTGGTCCACCAGCGGATGGYGGCCACCCGGTCCCGCTGTCCTGTACTGACCAGAGCCGACGCGGACGGCCGACATCACCGCGGAGCTACCCGRCAAGCTACCCGGCAGAGGACCGGCAGAAGAAAGGAAAGGAAGACGGTGAGCGAGACCGACACCACCCCCGTCTACGACGTCGGCKCACCCGAGCCGAAGCCGATCGACGAGGAGCTGAGCGTCAAACTGGGCCACCTGGCCGAAGACGCGATCCTGCGGGGTAAACCCAACGGCGACGAGCGGTGCGACAACTGCCTGTACTACCTGGACACCGACAAGGACATCGCCTACTGCTGGCACCCGAAGCTGCGCGTTCTGGTCGGCGGCGACTGGTGGTGCCAGTGGTGGGAGGAGATCCCGCAGGACTGACCGCACGTAGCCGGCGGACCGGCCCGCGGCGGCGGGCTGCTCCGCGGGCGATACGCCGGGCCCCACCCCCGGGCGCGGCCCGCCCGGGGGTGGGGCCCGGCGTCAGGGCGCGACCGGGTCCGGGCTCTCCCCCTGCCGCCGCAGTCCGTAGTCGACAGCGTCCTCCAGGGCCGCCCAGGAGGCTGCGATGATGTTCTCGTCCACGCCGATCGTGTCCCAGCGCTCGCGGCCGTCGCTGGTTCCCAGCAGGACCCGGGTCACCGCGCCGGTCCCCTGCTTGCCGTCGAGGATCCGAACCTTGTAGTCCACCAGGTCCAGATCGGCCAACCCCGGATACGCCTTCTCCAGCGCGTTGCGCAGTGCCGTGTCGAGAGCGTTGACCGGTCCGTTCCCCTCCGCCGTCGCGACGTGGCGTTCGCCGTGCGAGGTGAGCTTCACCGTCGCCTCGCTGGCCACCTCGCCGCCCGGACGCTGCTCGACGATGACGCGCCAGGATTCGAGGGTGTAGAACCGCTGCCGGCCGGTCACCTCGTCGCGCAGCAGGAGTTCGAAGGAGGCCTCCGCGGCCTCGTAGACGTATCCGGCTGCCTCCCGCTCCTTGACCAGGTCCACCACCCGTCCGAGYGCCTCACGCTGGTTCGACAGGTCGAGGCCGAGCTCACGGCCCTTCAGTTCGATGGTCGCCCGACCGGCGAGTTCCGAGACCAGCATCCTCATGTCACTGCCCACGACCGCCGGGTCGATGTGCTGGTACAGGTCCGGATCGACCTTGACGGCACTGGCGTGCAGGCCGGCCTTGTGCGCGAAGGCGCTGGCCCCGACGTACGGCCGGTGCGGGTCGGGCACGGAGTTGGTGACCTCGTCGATCGCGTGAGAGACCCGGACGAGCTCACGCAGCCGCCCGGGCGGCAGCACGGCCCGGTCCAACTTGGTCTCCAGGCCCGCGATGACGCTCAGCAGGTTGGCGTTCCCGCACCGCTCGCCGTAGCCGTTTGCGGTGCCCTGCACGTGGGTGACGCCGGCCTCCACCGCCACCAGGGTGTTCGCGACCGCGCAGTCGGCGTCGTCGTGGCAGTGGATACCGAGCCGGGCGCCGGTTGCGGCGAGGACATCGGCGACGACCGCGCCGATCCGCGTCGGGAGCATGCCGCCGTTCGTGTCGCACAGCACGACGACCTCGGCACCGGCCTCGGCCGCAACGGAGACGACCTCAAGAGCGTAGTCGGGATACACCCGATGGCCGTCGAAGAAGTGCTCGGCGTCAACGAACACCCGCTTTCCCTCCGCGCGCAGATGCGCGACGGTGTCCCGGATCATCGCGAGGTTCTCGGCCGGGGTGGTGCGCAGGGCACGTTCGACATGGCGCAGATCCGACTTGGYGACCAGGCAGACCACCGAGGTCCCCGCGTCCCGAAGCGCCGCCACCTGGGGATCGTCCGCGGCGGCGCGGCCCGCCCGCCGGGTGGCCCCGAAAGCGGTCAGCACGGCGGTCGTCAGGTTCAGTTCGCCGCGCGCCCGGGTGAAGAACTCCGCGTCCTTCGGGTTCGATCCCGGCCAGCCGCCCTCGATGAAACCGACGCCGAGATCGTCCAGGTGACGGGCCACCGCGAGTTTGTCGCCGACCGAGAGCGACAGCCCCTCCTGCTGGGTACCGTCCCGCAATGTCGTGTCATAGACGTGYAGGGAATCGGGATCGTATGGCCGCACGGGGCGCCCCTCCGCAAGGATCTTGGGTCGTTCCGCCCCGGCCAAGCCGAGCGGTCCGGACAACCTCCGGCACGCCGAACCGAGCAGAGTTCGGGAACCTGGGGCCGCCACGCGCCCGGTCCCAGGGGTCAGCGACCGAAGCGCGCGACGGAGACGGGTTCGCCGCCGGGTGACAAGCCTACGATGTAACAGGCCCGACATGTGACGGGTGTGGCGTGCGCCATAGCGGAGGATCTCAGTCCCCCGCGAACCGACGTAGCCGGTCGACCTGCAGGATCGTGATGGTCTGACCTTCCGAGAGGATCCAGGTCCTCCGCTCGAACTCGCGCAACGCCTGGTTCACCGACTGGCGGGAACCGCCGAGCAGCGAGGCGATCTCGGTCTGTGTGAGRCCGAGTTCGATCACTGGACGCCCTGCCTCCCGCATCCGCAGCAGGAGCAACTTGGCCACGCGTCGCGGCAGATCGAGGAAGACGAGGTCGGCATTCGCTCCGGTGAGGCGTCGCACGTGCGCCACCAGTGCTCGGATGAGCTGCTCGGCGACGGCCGGTCGTTCCCGCACGAGTTCCCACACCGCGGTGCGGTCGAGAACCAGCGCGGTACTCGGTTCGAGCGCCTCGACGCCGGCGGACCGGGTCCCCCCTTCGACGATGTTGAGTTCTCCCAGGGTTTCCCGTGGCCCGACAATGTTCAAAACGTGATCACGGCCGTCATCGGCCTTCGTGAGCACCTTCAACCGTCCGGAGGCGACCACCAGAAGGGTGTCAGCGGGTTCGCCTTCCGTGAAGACAACCTGTCCACGCCGGAAACGTCGCGTGACGGCTCGTGTGGCGAGCCGCAACAGGTCCTCCTCCTGCAGTTCCTTCAGCAGCGTGGTCGCTCGGAGCAGGGCGACCGCCTCGTTGTCGTGCATGCGGTGACCGTAGCGCCGTCCGCCTGCCTCATGTTCCCCAACTACCCCGGACGACGGGATCGGATGCGGCGGCAGACCGCAAGCATTCCCGGCGTACGACACAGTCGACATCATACCGTAACATGATGACTACTCCAGCAACGTACCACGTCGCGCATGGAGAGGATTCCGGCTACGCCACCACCCGAGGTAACGATAAGGTGYCGAAAACCACCTCGCAGCATCGCGGCAGCCGCCTCGTCCAAGGACCACTCCGGATCCGCGAAGACGACATCGCGGGTGAGATGGTCACCCGCGATCTCGACATCCGGATCCTGAGCCGCGGCGATCGACCGCAGAACGTCCCGTTCGGTCAGGATCCCGTAGCCCTCGCTGTCCGCATCGTGGACGACCGCGGCACCGACCTTGCGCGCCGCCATCAGCCTCGCCGCCTGGCGAAGCGTGTGCCCCGGGCCGATCATGAGAACAAGGGAACTCATACCCTCCGAAACCCGCACGACGCCCTCCCGACGCTTGTGCATTCGTGAAAACTGCTACTCGCGACGGTAGGCCCTGCCTGCCGTGTTGACCAGAGCACACGATGCTTCGGCATGGGCATTATGTGAGCCCGGCCACGCGGGGCCGGGCTCACGGCCCTGGCCGGGACGCGGGGCAACGTGGAACGCCCGCGACGACGCCGGCCACGGCGTTATTGCTGGACGAACTCGTTCCACTCCTGGTATCGGTCCAGTTCCCCTCGGGTCGCGCGGTGGAAGATCTCCAGCAGCTCCCGGGTGACGGGGCCCGGCTTCCCGCTCCCGACCTGCCGGTCGTCCACCTCGACGATCGGCACGATCTCGGCCGCCGTGCCGGTGAAGAACGCCTCGTCAGCCAGATAGAGGTCGGTGCGCACGATGTGCTGCTCGATCACCTCGTACCCCTGGTCGGCGGCGATCCTCATGATCGAGGCGCGGGTGATGCCACCGAGCGGACCGTCCGTGAGGAGCGGAGTGATGACCTTGCGTCCGGAGACGATGAAGACGTTTTCCCCGGTGCCGTCGGCGATGTGGCCGTTGGGGCTGGTCAGAATTGCCTCGTCGTAACCGGCCTTGACCGCCGCGACCTTCGCCAGGGACGAGTTGAGGTACTGCCCGGACGCCTTGGCCGCCGGCGGCGTGATGTTCGGGTCGTTCCGCTTCCAGGAGGAGATCATCGCGCGGACGCCGTTCTCCTCCGCCTCCTCGCCAAGGTAGGCACCCCACGGCCACACCGCGATCATGACCTCGACAGGAGAGGGYAACGGATTGAGCCCCATCTCACCGTAACCGAGGTGGATCAGCGGCCGGATGTAGCAGGAGGCGATGTCGTTCACCGCGATGGTCTCCTTCGTCGCCGCGACGACCTGCTCCGGCGTGAAGGACGGCTCCATCACATAAATCTTGGCACTGCGGTAGAGACGGGCGATGTGGTCCGTCAGCCGGAACACGGCGGGCCCCTGGGCCGTCTCGTAGCAGCGGATGCCTTCGAACACACCCCACCCGTAGTGCAGGGTCGGGTTGAGCACGTGGATGCGGGCGTCGTCCCAGTCGACGAACTCTCCACTCATCCAGATCTTCGAGGTTGGGGTGATAGGCACGGCGACTCCAGGCCAAAGTGCGACGAAGCGAACAGGAGATGACGAATCCGCCGATCTTCGCCGTGGTGGGGCCCTGTCGGCTGCCGTCTTACCGGATCTACGGCTCCCGTAGAGAATAACCACGACGCACCTGGACCGGAAGGGCCCCGCGGCGATCAACCATCCGGCCTCCACYGGCGGCGTGGCGGGGTGACGAGAAGACCGGCGTGGCGGGGTGACGAGAAGACCGGCGTGACGAGAACTCAGCCCGCAGCCCGCGCGGCAAGGTCCTCGCCACGTTCCCGGGTCGACGGCTGGGCCGCTCCCGCGGCGGCACGATCCGCCAGGGAGGAGGCGACGGCGGCCTCGACCTTCGCCGCCTCCTCGGCGTGGCCGAGATGATCGAGTAGCATCGCCACCGAGGCGACGGTGGCCGTCGGGTCGGCGAGTTGCCTGCCGGCGATATCCGGGGCGCTGCCGTGCACGGGCTCGAACATGCTCGGGTGGACACCGGAGGGATCGAGGTTGCCACTGGCGGCCAGGCCGATCCCGCCGGTGATGGCCGCGCCGATGTCGGTGAGGATGTCACCGAACATGTTGTCCGTCACGACGACGTCGAACCGACCCGGATCGGTCACGAAGAACATCGAGGCCGCGTCCACGTGCTGGTAGTCGACGCGCACGTCGGGGAACTCGGGCGCCACCTCGGCCACGGTGCGCGACCACAGGTCGCCGGCCTTGGTCAGCACGTTGTTCTTGTGCACGAGAGTCAGGTGGCGACGCTCGCGTCGATCGGCCCGCCGGAACGCGTCGCGCACGACGCGCTCGACGCCGTACCGGGTGTTGAGGCTCTCCTCGGTCGCCACCTCATGGGGCGTCCCCTTCCGGAGCACACCCCCCGCGCCCGCGTACGGCCCCTCCGTGCCCTCCCGCACCACGATCATGTCGATGGCCGGATCTCCGGCCAGCGGCGAGCGGACTCCCGGATAGAGCCGCACCGGCCGGAGATTGACGTGATGGTCGAACTCGAACCGCAGCCGCAGCAGCAGGCCACGCTCGAGGACACCGCTGGGCACGCCGGGATCACCGACCGCCCCGAGCAGGATCGCGTCGTGACCGCGCAGTTCCTCCAGCACCGAGTCGGGCAGCGTCTCCCCGGTCTCGTGCCAGCGCCGGGCACCCAGGTCGTATTCGGTCGTGTCGACCTTGGGATGTACCGCGCGCAGCACCCGCAACCCCTCCGCCACCACCTCGGGGCCGATCCCGTCACCGCCAATCACCGCAAGCCTCATAGGCCGACTGTAGCGGCCGACCGCGGCCCCGCAGCGGTCCCACCCGGCCTGGCCCACCCGACCGGCGCCGATCCGGCACGGGGCCGCACGGGGCCGCACGGGGCCGCTCACGACGGGCCGCCGCCCCGACGGCCGTCATCGTGCTCCCGAACGGCCGCGAACCACCCCCGAATGGCTGCTAACAGTAGCCATTCCATTACCTCAGTCCAACCTCAGCGCCGGAACGGCGCCTCACACCTCCGCATTCGATCACCTTGAGTAATCGTAGTGCACCACCTCGCCAAATAAAGTTCACCCTCGTTGTCGCTGGATTGATTTCCATCGGCCGACTCGGACTACTCGCACGCCTCGCGTCGGCACCCGAAAATCCTGGCGAGCAATGACCGTTTTGGCAACGGATCAACGATGAACGACGCCTCCGGCGCCCAGAAATCGCCGATCTTGCGTCGGGGACACGGGAAGGACGATGAACGGCAATCTGACCGCTACCCGCCGGTCACACAAAAGAGCGCAGAATTCACAACTCCGGACGGTACTCGCACCCGGCATCGCGGCCGGATGGTAAGAAACTCACTTACAGGACAGGTGCGACGTGCTTCGATGCGAGGGGGTGCACGGCGCATGATTACTCGGCAGCGGACTCCCGCGGGACCTCCGTCCAGCGACCGCCCCGATGTCGGCGACGCGGCTGTTTCGTCCGGTGGCGTGGCCGAGGGCAGGACGCTGCCCGCGGCCGATGGGGCGGGTCCCCTCGGCCGGTTGAAGAACGGCGACGGCGGTGGGACGCGTGGCGACGACCGGCCCGACCTGCGCCGAATTCTCGCCGACCCCGACGAACCCATGCTGTTCTTCCAGCCGATCGTGGATCTGCAACGGGGGGTCATCGCGGRGTATGAGGCGCTCGCCCGCTTCCACAGCCACCCGGCCCACCCGCCCGACCTCGTCTTCGCCGAGGCGGACCGGCTCGGGCTCGCGGCCCAGTTGGAGGCCCGTGTCCTCGCCGCCGCGCTGGAGGCGCGTGACCGGCTTCCCGACCGCTGCTTCCTCGCGGTCAACGTCCTGCCCCATCTGCTCACCGCACCAGAAGTCACGGCAATCTGGCAGCGCGCGGACCTGCSGCGCCTGGTCCTAGAACTCAACGAGGCAGTCGACMTCGACGCCACCACCGGCCTGACGACCACCGCGGGCGCACTGCGCAACCTCGGTGCGTTCGTGGCGATGGACGACGTCGGCTCGGGCTATGCCGGGTTGCGGCAGCTGGCGCGGATCCGCCCCGACTTCGTCAAGCTGGACCGCTCGCTCGTAGTCAACGTGGACGACGACCAGGTCAAGATCGCCCTCACCGAGCTGGTCGGCACCTTCGCCAGCCGGCTCAACGCCTGGGTCATCGCGGAGGGGGTCGAGCGGTTCGACGAGCTCGGAATGCTGGTCGCGCTGGGGGTTCCGCTCGGCCAGGGATTCCTGCTCGGGCGTCCCTCCCGGGCCTGGCAGCAGCTCGACCCAACCGTGGCTAGGCGTATCCGCCAGTTCTCGGAACGCAGCAACCACGCCGCGAGCATCGAGAGCCTGATGGAACAGGTCACGATCAGCATAGGTGACTCCGGTCGGTGCGCCATGTCCGCGGACTGTCCGTCCTGTCCCATGAGCGCCGCCCGGAACCGGGACGGTCTCGCGGCCGGCGATGATCCGGCCGGACCGGACGGTGACCGGACGCCTCGAGCGACCGTCATCGTCTCCAACCGATGCCGACCGGTCGCCCTGCATCTGTCCGGCGGCCCGGGCGGCGGCACGGAACCGCGCCRTGTTCCCACGACGCTCTTCGCGCGGCCCGAGGAGCCGGTGACCGAGGTCGCGCGTCGCGCCATGACGCGGGCCCGGGCCAGCCGATTCGATCCCGTGATAATCGTGACCGAGATGGGGCGCCCACTCGGCCTGGTACGGATGGAGCGTCTGATGCTACGGCTCGCGGAAATGTCCACATGAGGCGAAACCGCTATTGGACCGCGCAGGCGCTCATGTCGCCGAGCCCAGCGGCCAGGAGCCATTCCGCGTCGGCAGAGATCATCGTCCGGCACCCGAGCATGAAGCAATTCTACTGTGGTGCGATCATGCACGACTGCGAGACGCGCATGATCGCCCCCACCGAAGACGATCTTCTCCGTTCCGTCGACACCCACGCGAGAGTTGATCATGGTATGACGGATATCCCGGAGTCGATGCTGGACGAGGTCCGCCAGAATATCCACGACGTGGAACCGGCGGACCACCACGACTAACCAGCGCCACCACCACGACCAGCCCGCGCGGGCACCGAACGGTCCCGGGCAGCCCGGTTCACGGCACTCACCACGGCCCGCAGGGACGCCGTCACGATGTTGGCGTCGATCCCGACTCCCCAGAAGATCCGGTCGTCGACGGCCACCTCGAGGTACGCGGMCGCTCGCGCATCCGCTCCCGAGCCCAGKGCGTGCTCGTTGTAGTCCAGAATCCGCACGGTCAGATCGCGGCTGGCGAGCGCCGTGRCGAATGCGTCAATGGGGCCGTTGCCGGTTCCCGTGATCACCGTGTCGGCCCCCTGGAAACGGACCGAGACGGAGACCTCGTCCCGATCGCCCGACGCCGCCGTCGTCCGGGAGCCCAGCAGTTCGAGMGGGCCGGACCCCTCCGCGCCGTCCAGGAAGTACTCGCTGCGGAAAATCGTCCAGAGTTCCTCGGCCGTCACCTCGCCGCCCGCGGAGTCGGTGTGGCGCTGTACGACACCGGAGAACTCGATCTGCAGCCGGCGCGGCAGGTCCAGGGAGTGCTCGGACTTCAGCAGGTATGCCACCCCTCCCTTGCCGGACTGACTGTTCACCCGGATCACCGCCTCGTAGGAGCGGCCGACGTCCTTCGGGTCGATCGGCAGGTAGGGCACCTCCCAGCGGGTCTGGCCGGTGCGCTCCATGGCCTCGAAACCCTTCTTGATGGCGTCCTGATGGGAGCCGGAGAAGGCGGTGTAGACGAGGTCGCCGCCGTAGGGATGACGGGGATGGACGGGCAGTTGGTTGCAGTACTCCACCGCGCGTCGGATCCCGTCGATGTCCGAGAAATCGATCATCGGGTCGATCCCCTGCGAGAACAGGTTCATCCCCAGCGTGACCAGGCAGACGTTTCCGGTCCGTTCCCCATTGCCGAACAGGCAGCCCTCGACCCGGTCGGCGCCGGCCAGCACACCCAGTTCCGCCGCGGCGACCGCGCAGCCCCGGTCGTTGTGCGGGTGCAGGGACAGCACGACGGCATCCCGGCGGGTCAGGTTCCGCCCGACCCATTCGATCTGGTCGGCGTAGACGTTCGGGGTCGACATCTCGACCGTCGCCGGCAGGTTCAGCACGACCGGACGCTGCGGGGTCGGCRCCCACACGTCCATGACTGCCTCGCACACCTCCACCGCGTAGTCGAGTTCGGTGCCGGTGAACGACTCCGGGCTGTACTGCCAGCGCACATCGGTGCCGTCCAGTAGTTTCTCGGCGTACTGGGCACACCACCGAGCGCCCTGCACCGCGATCTCGGTCACCCCCGCCCGATCAAGACCGAACACCACCCGCCGCTGCAACGTGGATGTCGAGTTGTACAGGTGGATCAGCGCCCGGTCCGCGCCGACCAGCGACGCGGCCGTGCGCTCGATCAGGTCCTCCCGCGCCTGCGTCAGGACCTGGATGACGACGTCGTCCGGGATGCGATCTGATTCGATCAGCTGCCGGATGAAGTCGAAGTCGGTCTGGCTGGCCGCCGGGAACCCGACCTCGATCTCCTTGTACCCCATCGCCACCAGCAGCTCGAACATCTGCATCTTGCGGGCGGGGGTCATCGGGTCGATCAGTGCCTGGTTACCGTCGCGCAGATCGACACTGCACCATTGCGGGGCGCGAGTGATCGTCCGCTCGGGCCAGGCCCGGTCGGGAAGTGAGACGGGGACGAACGGACGGTACTTCTCGACCGGCATGCCGGACGGCTGCTGCGTKGTCATTCCTGCTCCTGCTTCCTCGAAGGAGTCCCCCGCGACCGTGATCACACGGTTCGCGACGTGGGTGACTGGATGCCGGAGGATCCGCGGAGAATCAGCAGAGGAGCGTCAGGTCGCACCTGGACGCTGGACCGCCGGATGGCGAGGATCCCGACGCTGACACACGAAAACACCGCGACGGGGAAGCCAGCTCAGGTATCAGGCCCCGCCGCGGCGGCTAAGGAGAAGCAGCGCACGCATCGCGCACCAACATTACCGGATGTTCGGCCGACCGCGAGGAAACTCCGGTGCCGCGACGGCGCCGGGGACACGGAACTGACCGCTGCGGGGCCGCAGGTCGTCGGTGCGCACGGTGCACACGGCCGCGTGCGCACCGAGCTGCCAGCTGGGTTCGGACGGGTAGATCGTGCCAACGGTGCGGTGCGGAGTGCTGTCGACGGTTCCGGGGAACTCGCGCAGTGCTCCGGCACAGCGCTCGTCCGTCACCTCGGCGACCACCGACGCGCCAGGCCAGCGATGGAAGAGCACCGCCAGGTCGACCATCCGGGTGACCTCGTCGATATGGGGCTCCCGGCAGCTCACCCGGACGGGCACCACCGGATCGACCGAGGCGGGCGAGCCCGCCGGATACGGGGTCCAGTTCAGGCAGTCACCCGGCCGCAGGGCCGCGAGCAGGTCCGGCCTGATCCCAAAGCCGGCGGGGGGACCGGTCAGCGTGCCGGTGGCAGCCGGTACGGCGGTCTGCTTGGTGGCCGCGGAGGACCCCGACGACGTGGTCGGCACCAGCCGTGCGGCGGTCGGGCTGGTCCGGTTCGCCGTCTGCCGCAGGGCGACGACGGTGATGGTGATCATCCCGACGATGATGGCCATGAACGTGACCATTCGCGCGATCTGGCGGGGGCGGCCCGGTGGTCTGGGCGGCGCCACCAGCCGATGGAAAAAGCCGGGCAGACCCCGGGAAGCTGGGACGACCTGACAGCGACTGGAAGCCGGCCGGCCGTGCTGCCGGCTGCGCTCGGCCGCGGACGGTTCGAGAAACCGGGCTCCGCGGACGAATCGCTCATCCAGGCGAAGCCCCTCGAACGGGTCCTGATGCCGCGACGCCATGCTAGCCACGGTAAACCCGGCACCACGACTACGGCGCGCGTTCCACGGAAAGATCACCTGGATCACGTCCCCACGCCACCGCTACCCGTACCCAATCGATCGCCTACCGTTGAGATCGCCCGCAGCTACCCCTGGTAAACCCCATCCAGCCCAGGTAATCCACGGCAACCCGAGGAACACCCCGGACCACCGAAGGCCCCCACGACTCCCCCCGCAAAATCGCCGAAGGTGCCTTTGCGGAGACCCCACACGGTGGCGAAGCCACCGTGTGGGGAAGGGGTCAGTCGCTGCTGATGCTTACGGCCCTGGCGTAGGAAGCGCCGATGATCTTCGCGATCTCGGCCAGGATGTCGGGGGCGACCGCGTCGTCGAGCGACAGCGACATCAACGCCTCGCCGCCGGCCTGCAGGCGGCTGACCTGCGCACTGGCGATGTTGATGTGCGCCTCGCCGAGCAGGGCACCGACCGCGCCGACGATCCCCGGCCGGTCCTCGTAGCGGAAGAACGCCAGATGCGCCTCGGGCCGGATGTCGACCTCGAACCCGTCGATCGCGGTGATCTTCTCGACCTGCCGCGAGCCGACAAGCGTGCCGCTCACCGACACGGGCGTGCCGTCGGCGAGGACTCCTCGCACAGTCACGAGGTTGTGATAGTCGGGGCTGTCCTCGGCGGTCTCCAAGGCCACGTCGACCCCGCGCTCCTTGGCCAGCAGCGGCGCGTTGACGTAGGTGACCTGCTCCTCGGTCACGTCGGTGAACACACCCTTGAGCACCGCGAGCTGCAACACCGAGACGTCGTGCACGGCGATCTCGCCACGCACCTCGACAGTGATCGCGGCGGCCAGGCTGCCCGCGAGGCCGGAGAAGAGCTGCCCGAGTTTCTCCGCGAGCGGAAGACCCGGCCGGAGGTCCTCGGCCACGACGCCACCGGCCTGCACGTTGACCGCGTCGGGCACGAACTCGCCCTGCAGCGCCAGCCGCACCGAGCGGGCGACGGCGAGCCCGGCCTTGTCCTGCGCCTCCTGGGTGGACGCGCCAAGGTGGGGGGTGACGACGACGTTGTCGAGCCCGAACAGCGGGGAGGCCGTCGTGGGCTCCTTGGCGAAGACGTCGATGCCCGCACCGCCGACCTGACCGGAGCGGACCGCCTCGGCGAGCGCCGCCTCGTCAACGAGGCCGCCGCGCGCCGCGTTGACGATGATGACACCGGGCCTGGTCCGGGCCAGCTCGTCGGTGCCGATCAGACCGAGCGTCTCCGGCGTCTTGGGCAGATGGATCGTGATCACGTCACTCTGCCGAAGCAGCTCGTCGAGGTCGACGAGGGTCACGCCGTGCTGCGCGGCACGGGCCACCGACACGTACGGGTCGTAGGYGATGACCTTCATCCCGAAGCCGGCGAGCCGCTGCGCCACGAGCACGCCGATCCGCCCGAGGCCGACGACGCCGGCCGTCTTCTCCACGAGTTCGACACCGACGTACTTCGAGCGCTTCCACTCGCCGCCGCGCAGTGCCTCGCTGGCCGCGGGAACCCGCCGGGCGACGGCGAGCAGCAGCGCGATCGCATGCTCGGCCGCACTGACGATGTTCGACTGCGGCGCGTTGACCACCATGACACCGCGCTGGGTGGCGGCGGCGACGTCGACGTTGTCCAGCCCGATGCCGGCCCGGGCGACGACCTTGAGCTTTCCCGCGGTGGCGAGCACCTCGGCGTCGATCTTGGTGGCCGACCGGACGATCACGGCATCGACGTCGGCGATGGCGGGCAGCAACGCGGACCGGTCGGCACCGTCAACGTGACGAACCTCGAAGTCCCCGGACAGCACCTCCAGCCCGGCCGGTGAGAGCTCCTCGGCAACGAGTACGACAGGCACTGGACCTCTCCTAGCGACCTCGGGTCAGACCGGGAGGCGACGCGGAACGAGGCGTGATCACGTGGCCTTCGGCCTGGCGATGATGAACGTGGATACTGCGGACACCGCACGAGGCGGCGGGCCCAGCCTACCGACGCCCGCCGTGGACTCCGAGCCCTTTCCGCCGACCGACGGCGACGGCGTGCCCGGCACCCGGACGGGGACGGCCCGCACCCGGGGACGGCGGCAGCGCACCACGGCCGCCCCCGAGAGGGCACGATCCGCCCGACGACCCGCGGGACCTACCTGGCGATCCAGAAATCAGGCGATCCAAGACATCATCGGCCGGAGCTTCGCGCCGACCTGCTCGATCGGGTGCTGCTTGCCCTCCGCCACGAGCTTGGTGAAATTCGGCCGACCGTTGTCGTCTTCGGCCACCCACTCGCGAGCGAACGCGCCGTCACGGATCTCGTCGAGGATCTTGCGCATCTCGGCCTTCACGGCGGGGGTGATGACGCGCGGGCCACGCGTGACATCGCCGTACTCCGCGGTGTCCGAGATCGAGTACCGCATCTGGGAGATGCCGCCCTCGTACATCAGGTCGACGATGAGCTTGAGCTCGTGCAGGCACTCGAAGTAGGCGACCTCCGGGGTGTAGCCCGCCTCGACGAGGGTCTCGAAGCCGGCCTGCACGAGCGCGCTGGCGCCGCCGCAGAGCACGGCCTGCTCGCCGAACAGGTCGGTCTCGGTCTCCTCGGTGAAGGTGGTCCTCAGCGCACCGGCCCGGGTGCCACCGATGCCCTTGGCGTAGGCCAGCGCGACGGCCAGCGCGTTGCCGCTCGCGTCGGCCTCCACCGCGACGAGGACGGGAACGCCCTTGCCCTCCTCGAACACCCGCCGCACCAGGTGACCCGGCCCCTTCGGAGCGACCATGARCACGTCGACGCCGGCCGGCGGCTCGATGAGCCCGTAGCGGATGTTGAAACCGTGCCCGAACGCCAGCGCCTTGCCCGCGGTGAGGTGCGGGGCGATGGACTCCGCGTAGATCGTGCGATGGGTGGTGTCCGGAGTGAGCAGCATGATGATGTCGGCCTCGGCGGACGCCTCCGCCGGAGTGAGGACCCGCAGGCCCTCTTCCTCGGCCCTGGCCCGGCTGCGGCTGYCCGCCGGCAGGCCGACCCGCACGTCGACGCCACTGTCGCGCAGGTTCAGCGCGTGCRCGTGGCCCTGGCTGCCGTAGCCGATGACGGCGACCTTACGGTCGGCCAGGACGTCCAGCGAGGCGTCGTCGTCGTAGTAGATCTCGACCATCGTGGGGAATCTCCTCGTTGAGTGGATGGGAAAAAGACGCGCGACGGTCCCGGTCAGGCCGGACGGTCGACTGCTCRCAGGCTGCGATCGGTGATCGAACGCGATCCGCGGCCGAGTGCCACCAGGCCKGACTGGACCAGTTCCCGGATTCCGAACGGCTCCAGCATGCGGATGAGGGCGTCCAGCTTGTCGCGGGTTCCCGTCGCCTCGATGGTGACGGCGTCCTGGGCGACGTCGACCACCTTGGCACGGAACAGGGCGACCGTCTCGAGGACCTGGGATCGCACCGACAGGTCGGCGCGCACCTTCACGAGCATCAGCTCACGTTGCACCGAGGCGGAGGTGTCCATCTCGACGATCTTCAAAACATTGATCAGCTTGTTGAGCTGCTTGGTCACCTGTTCCAGCGGCAGGTCCTCCACGACGACGACGATCGTCATCCGGGAGATGTCAAGCTGCTCGGTCGGCCCGACCGCGAGTGACTCGATGTTGAACCCGCGCCGGGAGAACAGGCCCGAGACCCGGGCCAGCACCCCGGGCTTGTTCTCCACCAGCACGGACAGGGTATGGCGGGTCATCAGATGTTCACCTCGGCGTCGCCGGAGTAGTCGAAGTCCGGCGCGGTGTCGCGCGCGATGCGGATGTCGTCGTTGCTGGCGCCGGCGGCGACCATCGGCCACACCATGGCGTCGGGATGCACGACGAAGTCCACCACGACCGGGGCGTCGTCGATCGCCATCGCCTTCTCGATCGTCGCGTCGACATCCGCCGCCGTCTCGCAGCGCAGCCCGACGCAGCCCAACGCCTCGGCCAGCCGGACGAAGTCGGGCACCCGCACCCTCCTGGACGCCCCTGAGCCCCGCCCAGACGCCCCTGCGCCGCCGGTCCGCGGGGAGTCCGGGTGCGTCCCGAGCTCCGTGTTGGAGTACCGCTTGTCGTAGAAGAGGGTCTGCCACTGGCGGACCATGCCGAGCGACCCGTTGTTGATGACGGCAACCTTGATCGGGATTCCCTCCAGCGCGCAGGTCGCAAGCTCCTGGTTGGTCATCTGGAAGCAGCCGTCACCGTCGACGGCCCACACCGTGGCGTCGGGGCGGCCGACCCTGGCGCCCATCGCGGCCGGCACGGCGTAGCCCATCGTGCCGGCGCCGCCGGAGTTCAGCCAGGTGTAGGGGTTCTCGTAGGAGATGAACTGCGCGGCCCACATCTGGTGCTGCCCGACGCCGGCGGCGAAGATGGTCTCCGGTCCCGCGATCTTCCCGAGCCGCTCGATGACGTACTGCGGGGCCAGCGAGCCGTCAGCCGGCTGGTCGTAGCCCAGCGGGTAGGTCCGGCGCCAGCCGTCCAGCGTCCGCCACCAGGCGGCGAGGTCCGGCCGCTCCTCCAGGACGAGCGCGGCGACGAGCTCGTTGATCACATCACGGYAGTCACCGACGATCGGTACGTCCGCGGTCCGGTTCTTGCCGATCTCGGCCGGGTCGATGTCGGCGTGAATGACCGCGGCACCGGGCGCGAAGGAGGACAGCCTGCCGGTCACCCGGTCATCGAAGCGGGCCCCGAGAGTGATCAGCAGATCCGCCTTCTGCAACGCGGTCACCGCGGCGACCGACCCGTGCATGCCGGGCATGCCCAGGTGCTGGGGATGGGAGTCGGGGAAGGCGCCGCGGGCCATGAGGGTGGTGACCACCGGGATGCCGGTGAGCTCCGCCAGTGTCCGCAGCTCCGCGGCAGCGCGGGCCCTGAGCACTCCCCCACCGATATAGAGCACCGGACGCCGGGCAGCACTGATCATCTTCGCCGCCTCCCGCACCTGCTTGCCGTGCGGGCGGGTGACCGGACGATAACCGGGCAGGTCGAGAGCCGGCGGCCAGACATCGTGCGGCAGCACGGAGGTGGCCGACTGCAGGATGTCCTTGGGCAGGTCGACGAGCACCGGTCCGGGCCGGCCCGTCGCCGCCAGGTGGAACGCCTCCGCGATGATCCGCGGGATGTCGTCGGCGGACTGGACCAGGAAGTTGTGCTTGGTGATCGGCAGGGTGATGCCGCAGATGTCCGCCTCCTGGAAGGCGTCGGTCCCGATCGAGGGACTGGGGACCTGCCCGGTGACGGCCACGATCGGCACCGAGTCCATGTAGGCGTCGGCGATCGGAGTCACCAGGTTGGTCGCCCCCGGCCCCGACGTCGCCATGCACACCCCGACCCGCCCGGTGGCCTGCGCGTACCCCTCGGCCGCATGACCCGCGCCCTGCTCGTGCCGGACAAGGACATGTCGCACCCGGGTGGAGTCGAACAGTGGATCATATGCGGGCAGGATCGCGCCGCCGGGGATGCCGAAGACCACATCGGCTCCGACCGCTTCAAGGGAGTGGACGAGCGACTGGGCTCCGGTGATCTCTCGTGTCATCTGGTCGTCTTCCTTGACAGGCCGGGGATGTACGTGGCACGTGGCAATCTCGGCTGGCACTGCGGGACCGGCGGGACCGGGCCCGCCGGGCACGGCTCTGCCAGCTGAGCACGACCACGCAGGCTTGGCACGAGGCAGTGCTCACTGCACGAAAAAGCCCCTCGTGCCGAGGCACTGAGGGGCGGCGCACAGGTCGACGTCGTCGACTATGCACGCTCTGAGCGTACGAGAATCCCGAGATGCACGGTTCTACCCTGCCGGAGTTCCAGCCCCACGTCAAGCATCRCCGGGCACCGGGTCCAGCCAGGCACCGGGTCCAGCCAGGCACCGGGTCCAGCCAGGACCGGGTCCAGCCAGGTCATTGCCCGCCGGAGCCGGGCGCACCGATCTGGCCACCGTCCAACGCGGTGAGGAACCTGGCCGCGACCGGCGCGGCCGTCTCCGCGCCGAAGCCGCCGTCCTCGACGACCACCGCGAAGGCCACGTCGCCCCGGTAGCCGACGAACCACGCATGGGTCGGCGGCGGGTTGCCGTCCTTGTACTCGGCGGTGCCGGTCTTCCCGAAGACCTCGCCGGGCATCGGGACCTTCGCGGCGGTGCCCTCGGTGACGACCGCCCGCATGAAGTCCCGCAGCGGGGGCAGCACCACGGGCGGGATGGGGTTGCTGCGCGCCGACTGGCCGACGACGAACGGCTGGTGCCAGGTACCGCTYGCGACCGCCGCGGCGACGCTCGCCATCTGCAGCGGGGAGACCTCGATGCGGGCCTGGCCGATCGACGCCGACGCCGACTCGACCGCGTCACGCGGGGTCGGGAAGGTCCCCCCGACGCTGGCGATATCCAGCGGTGGTCGGCCGTCGAAGCCGTAAAGCTGGGCGGCCTTCTCCAGCGCGCCGTCCGGGAGTGACTCCTCCAGCCGGATGAACGCGGTGTTGCAGCTCCTGGCGAACGCGGTCCGCAGCGGGATGGGGCCGAACTGCTCGGACTCGGCGTTCTGGAAGGTCCGACCGCCGACGCTGACCGTCTGGGTGCAGTCCAGGGGCATGTCCGGCGCCTTGCCGTTCATCAGCGCGGCGGTGGCCGTCACGATCTTGAAGGTGGAACCCGGTGGGTACTTGCCCCGGACAGCCCGGCTCGACCCGCTGGGCGGATGGTTGGCCAGGGCCAGGATGGCGCCGGTACGAGTGTCGATCGCGACCATCGCCCCGGTCGGGCGGGCCGCGGTGGCCAGGGCCGCCTCGGCGGCCTGCTGGACCCGCAGGTCGATCGTGGTACGGATCGCCTCGCCGTCGGTCATCGGATAGGTGTGCAGCGTCTGCACGGTCGCGTTCTTCGCATCCCGCACGACGACCGCGCCGCCCTGCGCCCGCAGCCGGTCGTCGTACACCCGCTGCAACCCGGACAGCGGCGCCGTCCGACCGACGAGGTTGCCCRCCAGGTCGGAGGAGTCCCGTAGGGGCTGGCCCGCCACGTCGAGCAGGTCCCCCCGCTTACCGGTGGAGGCGGTCCGGTCCAGGTGCAGCCCTGGGCGCAGGGCCGGATGCACCGAGACCGGATCAGCCTTCACCCGCCACCCGCCGCCGGTCGAGACGAGATGCAGCGCCCCGGTGTACTCCAGCGGCGTCGGCAGACCAGAGAGCGTGAGCCTGGCCAGGTACGGCACGGTCGCCGTCTCGCCGCTGCGGCTGATCGCGCCCGGGGTAAACGTAGCCGCTGTGACGAGCAGGCGGTCACGCACCTCGGCCATCGTGCCCACCAGGCGCGCGACGTCGATGCTCCCGGGCGTGGAGACGGCGGCGACAGCCGCGGAGCCGGGGGTCGCCGTCCCACCGGAAGTCGTCAGCGTCCGCCAGCCGGCCAGGTAGGAGTCGGCCGCAGCCTGGACCTTCCGGTCGGCGGCGCGGTCGGCGGCGCGGTTGTTCAGGACGTAGCCGACACCGCCGGCGACGGCCAGCAGGACGACGACGACCGCGACGATGATCGCCGTCCGGCGGCCCCGACCCCGACGGCGGGAGGTTGACGCGGTGAAGCCGGAAGGTGTAAGGGGCACGGCGGCACGCTCTCCCCTCGATCGTGACACCCCGATGGGAGACCCACCCTATGGAGGCCTCCGGCCCTTCGCATCCGACGCGCCGTACGACGTCGGCAACCCGACACGCGGGTCCGACACGGCGGGAGAACGTGGTCCTCCCGAGCTCGGATCACGGAGAGGCAACCCACGGCGCGGGGGACGGCGGCGACCGGTCGGACGTTTCTTGAACGAATGGCGCTAAAATCTGCGAATCATCTTGAATACGACAAATCGGGGATCGGCCGGGAAGCCGAAGGCCGGGAAGCCGAAGGCCGGGAAGCGATGTCAGGAGACGCCGAGGCGCTCCAGCAGCAGTCGCCGCACGGCCGCCGCGTCCGCCTGGCCCTTCATCGCCTTCATCACCGCGCCCACCAGCGGACCGACGGCGTTCACCTTGCCACCGCGGACCTTCTCGGCGATGTCGGGGGCACCGAGGAGCGCCGCGTCGACGGCCGCGGTGAGCGCGCTGTCGTCCGCGACGATCGCCAGCCCACGGCCGGCGATCACCTCGTCGGGCGTGCCCTCACCGGCGAGCACCCCGTCGATGACCTTGCGGGCCAGCGCGTCGGTGAGCTCGCCCGCGGCCACCAGCGCGGTGATCCGGGCGACGTCGGTCGGGGTGATCTTAAGATCGCGAGGCTGGAGACCGGCGTCCGAGGCGCGCCTGGCCAGCTCGTTGAGCCACCACTTGCGGGCGGTCGCCGGGGCCGCGCCGGCGGCGATGGTCTCCTCGACCAGGTCGAGGACCGCGGCATTGCGCAGGTCCTGCAGGTCCCGCGCGGTGTAGCCGTGCTCGGCGATCAGCCGGGCCCGGCGCGCCGCGGGCAACTCCGGCAGGCCGGCCCGCAGCCGCTCGACGTATTCCGCGGGCAGGGCCAACGGGGTGAGGTCAGGCTCCGGGAAGTACCGGTAGTCGGTGGCCTCCTCCTTGGAGCGACCCGACGAGGTGCGGCCCGACGCCTCGTCGAAGTGGCGGGTCTCCTGGATGATGCGCTGGCCGTCGTCGAGCAACGCGGCCTGCCGGGTGGTCTCGTAACGCACCGCGCGTTCCACCGACCGCAGCGAGTTGAGGTTCTTCGTCTCGCTGCGGGTGCCGAAGGGAGCGTCCGGGTCGCCGGGCGCCGGCCGCGGGCGCAGCGAGACGTTGGCGTCGCAGCGCAGCGATCCCTGCTCCATCCGGACGTCGGAGACCCCGAGCGCCCGGATCAGCTCCCGCAACTCGTCCACGTAGGCCCGGGCCACCTCGGGGGAACGCACGTCCGGTTCAGTCACGATCTCCACGAGCGGGATGCCGGCCCGGTTGTAGTCGACCAGCGAGTGGGTGGCGCCGTGGATGCGGCCGGTGGCGCCGCCGACGTGCAGCGACTTGCCGGTGTCCTCCTCCATGTGCACCCGGGTGATGCCCACCCGGTGCACCTCGCCCTCGACCTCCACGTCGAGCCAGCCGTTCGTGCACAGCGGCTCGTCGTACTGGCTGATCTGGAAGTTCTTCGGCATGTCGGGATAGAAGTAGTTCTTGCGCGCGAACCGGCACCACGACGCGATCTCACAGTGCAACGCGAGTCCGATCATGACCGCGAAGCGCACCGCCGCCTCGTTCACCACCGGCAGGGAACCCGGCAGCCCGAGGCACACCGGGCAGACCTGCGTGTTGGGCTCGGCACCGAAGGCCGTCGCGCAGCCGCAGAACATCTTGGAAGCGGTGCCGAGTTCGACGTGCGTCTCCAATCCGATCACCGGCTCGTAGCGGGCCAGAACGTCGGAGTAGGACGGCAGCGCGCCGGCGGGAGCCACTGTGCTCACCGGATGAACTCCTCATGGGTCGCTGGGTGGGCGGGTGTCGCGGACGTGCACGTAGGTGAGGAACACCGCGGCCGGTAGGCCGAGCACTCCCCAGACGAGCAGGACCGGGTTGAGCGTGGCGATGCCGAGACCCAGCACCAGCACGGTGAGCAGCCACACCACGCCCACCAGGAACCGGTCCTGCCGGCCGCTGCGCAGACTCACCATCGCCGTTTCCTTCCCTTCCCTCGCGGTCGGCGGCCCGTCACCGCGGCCGCCACACCCGGAACACGGATGACCCGCGAGAGCGCCGGGCGCCCGCTCACAGCGCCGGGACCTCGTCGAGCAGCGGATGGCCGCGTTCGACGTCCAACGCCTCCTCCAGCGCCCCKCCGACCCGGTAGAGCCGGTCATCGGCGAACGGCGGCGCCATGATCTGGATACCCACCGGCAGCCCGTCCACGAGCCCGGACGGCAGGCTCATCGCCGGGCCGCCCGCGAGGTTGGACGGGATCGTGCACAGGTCCGACAGGTACATGGCCACCGGATCGTCGACCTTMGCGCCCAGCGGGAAGGCCGGTGTCGGGGTGGTGGGCGASACCAGGACGTCGACCTGCTCGAACGCGGCGGTGAAGTCGCGGCTGATCAGCGTACGGACCTTCTGCGCCTGGCCATAGTAGGCGTCGTAGTACCCCGAGGACAGGGCATAGGTGCCCAGGATGATCCGCCGCTTCACCTCCGGGCCGAAGCCGGCTTCGCGGGTGCGGCTCATGACCTCCTCGGCCCCGGCCCGACCGTCGTCGCCGATCCGCAGCCCGAAGCGCATCGCGTCGAAGCGAGCCAGGTTCGACGAGCACTCGCTGGGCGCGATCAGGTAATAGGCGGGCAGCGCGTAGCTGAAGTGCGGGCAGCTCACCTCGACGACCTGGGCGCCCAGGCCCGTCAGCGCCTCGACCGCGGCGGCGAAGGCGGCCTCGACCCCCGGGTCGTATCCGTCGCCGGCGAACTCGCGGACCACACYGACCCGCATACCGCGGATGTCGCGCTGCCGTGCCGCCGCCACGACCGCGGGAACCGGCGCGTCGACGCTCGTGGAGTCCAGGGGATCGTGGCCGGCGATCGCGGCGTGCAGCAACGCCGCGTCGGTCACCGTGCGGGCCAGCGGGCCGGCCTGGTCCAGCGAGCTGGAGAAGGCGACCAGCCCGTAGCGGCTGACCCCGCCGTAGGTGGGCTTGACCCCGACCAGACCGCAGAGGGCGGCCGGCTGACGGATGGAACCGCCCGTGTCGGTGCCGAGGGCAAGCGGCGCCTCGAAGGCGGCGACGGCCGCGGCGCTGCCGCCGCTGCTGCCGCCGGGGATGCGGGTGACGTCCCAGGGGTTGCGGGTCGGCCCGAACGCCGAGTTCTCGGTCGACGAGCCCATGGCGAACTCGTCCATGTTGGCCTTACCCAGCAGGACGACGTCCGCGGCCCGCAGCCGGCTCACCACCGTGGCGTCGTACGGGGGGTGCCAGCCCTCGAGGATGCGGCTGCCGCAGGTGGTGGGCATCCCTCGGGTGGTGAAGACGTCCTTGAGCGCCAACGGCACCCCGGCGAGCGGCCCGAGGCGCTCCCCGGCCGCGCGCCGGTCGTCGACCGACCGGGCCGCGGCGAGCGCGCCGTCGGCGTCCACGTGCAGGAAGGCGTGGACGGTCTCGTCGACCTTGGCGATGCGGTCCAACGCCGCCCGGGTCGCCTCGACGGCACTCAGCCTGCCGACGGCGATCGCGGCCGCCGTCGCGGCGGCGGACAGGCGCACGACGTCAGTCGCGCCGGGAGGTGTCGGGTTCTCCGTCATGTTCTCCGTCATGCGGGCGGCGACCTCATTCGTCCGGATCGAGGATGCGGGGCACCCGGAACCGCCCGTCCTCGGTGGCGGGGGCACCGGCCAGGGCCTCGGTGACGGGCAGCGACGGGCAGATGGTGTCCGGCCGGAAGACGTTGGTCAACGGCACGGCGTGGCTGGTCGGCGGGATGTCCCCGGCGGCGATCTCGGAGACCCGGGCGACCGCGGACAGGATCGCCTCGAGCTGCGGTGCCAGCGCGTCGAGCTCGTCGTCGGTCACCGACATCCGCGCCAAGCGGGCGAGGTGAGCCACCTCGTCCCGAGTGATCGCCATGGCGTGTGGCCCCTTCGTKGGCGGTGGGCGCGGGGCCCGTGACTGGTCCTGGGCGCCGCGACGGATGCGGGAACCGGAACCGGGAGAGGCCGGATGCACCCCTGGGGCGCCCCGGGCGGACGGTCCCGGACCGGACGCATCGCCGCGTCGACGTGATGTCATCGTACGGGCCGCGGCGGGACCCCCGCGGACGCCGCCCCCCGCTGCTCTCCTGGCCCAGGCTGCCCTTCGGGGTTTCCGTCACCTCACCTTCGGCGAGGTTCCTGTGCTGTGGTCCTGGGGGAGCCGCCGGCCGGGCGGGGACGTTATCTTCGCGTGACCGGCCGGCCATCCCGCCGACATGCTCTTTGCGCATGCTCAGCTACATGTCGTATCTGCTTCGCCTCGTGCTGCCGGACCGCCCGGGAGCGCTCGGCGCGGTGGCCACGGCCCTGGGCAGGGCGAGCATCGACATCGTCAGCATTACCGTCATCGAGCGCACCGCCGACGGAGCCGTGGACGATCTGCTCGTGCTTCTGCCACCGGGCGGCCTCGCCGATCGCGTCCTCACCGCCGCTCATTCGGTTCCAGGCGTGATCGTCGAGTCGCTTCGGCCGTTTCTCGCYGACGGGGGCGGTATCGGCAACGACCTCGACCTGGTGGACGCCATGACCGATCGGCCGCACGACGCCGTGGCGACCCTGACGGACCTCGCGCCCGGCGTCTTCCACGCCGACTGGGCGATGCTGCTGGAGCACGTCGGGCCGGACGACGTCCGGGTCCGGGAGACCTCGGTGGGCGCTCCGGCCCTCGGCGGGGACGATCTCGGTGTCCCCGAACGGGTCCGGTTACCCCTGCCCTGGCTGCCGCTGGAACGGGCGCGGCGGATCGGGGCCGAGGATGGCGCCTTCCCGCCTCGCTGGCGGGCGGTCAGCATGGAACTCGCCGCGGCCCCGGTCGGCGGCGACCGGTTGGTGATCCTGGTCGGGCGGCCCGGCGGCCCCCGGTTCCGCTCCTCCGAGATCGACCGACTGGCCCATCTGGCGGGCATCGCCGCGAGCCTGACCAGGACGGACCGTTTCTGAGCGGGGGATCCTCCCCCGGGTTATTCCACCGGGGTCTCGGCCTTCTCGGGACCGTCGGCGGGAACGGCGAGCTTGCTGGCCGCGTCGACCCCCTGCGCCAGCAGAACGGCGAATCCGGCCTCGTCCAGCATGGGGATCCTGAGACTGCGCGCCTTGTCGTACTTCGAGGCCCCCGGATCCGCGCCGACGACGACGGCGGTGGTCTTCCTGCTCACCGAGCCGGTGACCTTGCCGCCGCGCGCCTCGACCGCCTCCTTGGCCGAGTCGCGGCTCCAGTCGGTGAGCGTGCCGGTGATGACGACGGTGACGCCGTCGAGGGGACGTGGGCCCTCCTCCGCGCCGACGTCGGCGAGCCGTGCCCCGCCGGCGGCGATCCTGGCGAGGATGTCGCGGTGCCGTTCATCGGCGAACCAGTCGAGCACCGCGCCGGCGATCTTCGGACCGACCCCTTCGACCGCGGCGAGGTCCTCGGCCGACGTGGCGGCGATCGCTTCCAGCGACCGCAGTTCCCGGGCCAGCGCCCGCGCCGCCGTGGGCCCGACGTGGCGGATCGACAGGCCGACCAGCAGCCGCCAAAGCGGCCGGTGCCGCGCGGCCTCGACCCCCCGCAGAATCTGGTCGATTTTCTTCTGCGCGAACCCGCGCAGCCCCTCGAAGGACTCGGGCGTCAGGTGGAAGATGTCGCCGATGTCACGCACCCGGCCCGCCTCGAGCAGGGCGGTCGCCGTCTCGTACCCGAGCCCGTCGATGTCCATCGCCCCCCGGGATGCGAAATGGAAGATCGACTCCCGCAACTGCGCGGGACAGGAGACGGTGTTCGGGCAACGGATGTCGACCTCGCCCTCGGGCCGCACYAACTCGGTGCCGCACTCCGGGCAGCGCGTGGGCATCACGAAGGCCCGCTCGGAACCCTCTCGCAGGTCGACGACCGGGCCGACGATCTCCGGGATGACGTCCCCGGCCTTGCGCAGGACGACCGTGTCCCCGATGAGCACCCCCTTGCGACCGACCTCGTCGATGTTGTGCAGGGTCGCGAGGCCCACCGTGGACCCGGCGACCAGGACCGGCTCCAGCTCCCCGAAGGGGGTCACCCGGCCGGTGCGGCCCACGTTCACCCGGATATCGCGCAGTTTGGTCGTGACCTCCTCCGGCGGATACTTGTAGGCCACCGCCCAGCGGGGGGACTTCGAGGTGGAGCCCAACCGGCGTTGCAGGGCGAACGAGTCGACCTTGACGACCACTCCGTCGATCTCGTGCACCACGTCGTGGCGCGCGTCGCCCCACCGGTGCACGTAGTCGAGCACGCCGGGCACCGTCGCCAGGACCTCGAAGTGGGTGGCGACGGGCAGCCCGAGCTCCGCGAAGCGGGCATAGGCCGCCGACTGGGACGTGACCTCGAAGCCGCGCTGCGCGCCCAGGCCATGGACAATCATCTCCAGCGGCCGGGTGGCGGTGACCCGGGGATCCTTCTGCCGCAGGGATCCGGCCGCGGCGTTACGCGGGTTCGCGAACGGTTTGCCCCCCACGGCCACCAGCCCGGCGTTGAGCTCGGCGAACTTCGCGGTCGGGAAGAAGACCTCGCCCCGCACCTCCAGCAGCCCGGGCACCCGCGGCCCGCGCAGCCGTACCGGCACGCTCGCCAGGGTGCGGATGTTGGGGGTGATGTCCTCCCCCGTCCGGCCGTCGCCGCGCGTCGCGGCACGCACCAGGTAACCATCCTCGTAGACGAGGTCCACGGCAAGCCCGTCGATCTTCAGCTCGCAGAGCCAGGCGTCGACCTCGCTTTCCCGGGCCACGCGCGCCGCCCACTGGTGGAACTCGTCGTCGTCGAAGACGTTTTCCAGGGACAGCATCCGTTCGAGATGCTCGACCGGGGTGAACAGGGTCGAGTAGGAGCCGGCCACCTTCTGCGTCGGCGAGTCCGGTGTGCGCAGGTCGGGATGCCGCTCCTCCAGCGCGGCGAGCTCCGCCATCAACCGGTCGTACTCGGCATCGGAGATCGTCGGGGAATCGAGCACGTAGTAGCGGTACGCGTGCTCGTCGAGCTCGCGGGCGAGGCTGGCGGCGCGGGCCCGCTCGTCCGCCGAAGCCGCCGCCGAAGCCACGCCGGATTCGTCGGCCGTACCGGCCGTCGCGCTCACGACGGTGCGTCGACCAGGACCCGCCCCGCCTTCCGGCAGTGGCGCATCACCGTCCTGGCATCGTCCGTTCCCAGGCCCGCCAGGCCACATGTCGGCGTCACGGCGACCACCTCTCCGAGCTGCTCGGGCCGGAATCCCAACCGGCGCCACAGTGCGATGACGGGTTCGACCGTACGGCGGACATCCGACAACTTCGGTGCGGCCAAGACAGCCCGTCCGGCTGCACCAGCCCGTCCGGCTGCACCAGCAGGTGCGGTCGGTCCAGTCGGTCCTGTCGGTCCTGTCGGTCCTGTCGGTCCTGTCGGTGAAATCGGCGCGGCCGGTGAAATCGGCCTGGTGGGGACGAGGCCCGCCATCAGCCGCACTCCGGCCTCCACGATCTCGCCGACGGCGTCGTCCTCGGCCCGGGTAAGCGCGGTGACGTCGAGACCGACGAAGTCCACACCCGCCGCGCGCAACGCCGCCAGCGGCACCGCGGGAGCGCAGCAGTGCACCCCGACTCCGACGGTCGCCGGCAGCGCCCGCAGGCCACCGAGCAGGATCCGCAGCCGCTCCACAACCAAGCCCTCCTCGACGGCGGGCAGCACCGAGAACCCACTCGGAGTGCGGATCCGGCCCGCGAGCACCGCCGGCAGCGACGGCTCGTCGAGCTGGACCAGGATCCGCGCCCCCGGGACCCGCTGGGCGATCTGTTCGACCTGTTCGACGAGCCCCGCGGTCAGTGCGTCGGCGATGTCACGGGTGGCGCCGGTATCCGACAACGCCTTGTGCCCGCGGGGAAGCTCCAGCTCGGCAGCCAGCGTCCACGGGCCGGTCACGGCAATCTTGAAGGATCCCGCGTAGTCGGCGGCGACCTCCGTCAGCGCGTCCAGGTCGCGTTCGAGCAGATCCCGTGACCGGCGCAGGTCCAGGCCGGGTCGGGGAACCAGCCGCCAGCCAGCCGGCTGAAGGTCCACCGGCATGTCGACGARGATCGCCGCCGCCCGCCCGACCATCGCACCCCCGGCTCCCCTGGCCGGCAGTTCTGGCAGATGCGGCAGGTCCGGCAGCTCGTCGAAGACCAGCTTGACGGCCTGGGCCGCATCCGTTCCCGGCAGCGAGCCCACCCCGGTGGCCGCGCCGGGCGGCCACATCCGTGCAGCGTCAGTACTCATGTCTTGACATCCTCCGGGAGTCCGCGGGAGATCCCCGGCCACGCCCGCTCCACGCCCGCTCCGTCAACGGCCCGCCGACCGGGCGCCCAGCTAACCACCGGTGGTGCGGATGTGCCCTCCGCCAAGCACCCGGTCACCGTCGTACAGCACCACTGCCTGGCCTGCGGCCGTGCCGCGGACCGGCGTCGTCAGCGTCACGACGAGCTCCTCGTCGCGCGCCTGCGCCACCGCCGGTACCACCCCGCCGTGCGCCCGCACCTGGGCCAGGCATGACACGGCCCCCTCGTGCGGCCAGACGGCCCGGTCCGCCACGAGCCGGCGCACGTCGAGCGCCTCGGCCGGTCCGACGGTGACCGTCGACGTCACCGGGGAGATGTCCAGCACATAGCGCGGCCGGCCGTCCGCGGCCGGCCGCCCGAGCTTCAGCCCGCGACGCTGACCCACGGTGAAGGCGTAGGCGCCGTCATGGTGCCCGAGCGTCTGCCCGGTCGTCGCATCGATGACCGGACCCGGCCGCGGGCCGAGCCGCTCGCGCAACCAGCCACCGGTGTCCCCGTGCGAGATGAAACAGATGTCGTGGCTGTCCGGCTTGTCCGCAACGGCAAGGCGACGCTCGGCCGCCTCTACCCGCACCTGGGCCTTGGTGGAATCCCCGAGCGGGAACCGCGCGGCGGCGAGCTGCTCGGGACGCAGCGTTCCCAGGACGTAGGACTGGTCCTTGTCCGGATCCACCGAGCGGCGCAGGGTGCCGTCCGGATCGAGCCGGGCGTGGTGCCCGGTGACGACGGCCTCGAAGCCGAGCGCGAGGGCCTTGTCGAGTACGGCCGCGAACTTGATGCGCTCGTTGCAGCGCACGCAGGGGTTGGGCGTGCGACCGGCCGCGTAGGACTCGACGAACTCCTCGATGACGTCGGTCTCGAACCGGTCCGCGRGATCCCAGACGTAGAACGGGATGCCGAGGATATCGGCGGCCCGCCGGGCGTCCCGGGCGTCCTCGATGGTGCAGCAGCCGCGGGCTCCGGTCCGGTCCGACTCCGGCGAGCGCGACAACGCCAGATGCACCCCGGTGACGTCGTGACCGGCGTCAACCGCCCGGGCGGCGGCGACGGCGGAGTCGACCCCGCCGGACATCGCGGCGAGCACCCGCATCAGACCATCACCTCCCCGAATCTCCGCCGAACCTCAGGGAACCACGTGGACGGGAGCAAGGCATCATGGGCATCGCCTCTCAGGTGCCGCTCATGCTGCCGCTCGTGCCGGCCAGCGCCCCCGCGCGGCTCGCCCGCTCGACGACCGGCCCGATCGCCGCGACCAGCGCGTCGATGTCGCAGGCCCGTGAGGTGTGCCCGAGGGAGAACCGCAGCGATCCGCGGGCGTGTGCCTCATCCACTCMCATYGCGAGCAACACGTGCGACGGCCTCGCCACTCCAGCGGAGCAGGCCGAGCCGGTGGAACACTCGATCCCCCGGGCATCGAGCAGCATCAGCAGCGAGTCTCCCTCGCAGCCGGGGAAGGTCAGATGGGCGTTTCCCGGCAGCCGGTGCGGTCCCGGACCGCCGCCGTCCCCACCGCCGCCGTCCCCACCGCCGCCGTCCCCGAGCAGCGGGGCACCGTTGAGCACCGCCTCCGGGACCTCCGCCCGGACCCGGYGCACCAAGTCGTCACGCAGGGCCGCCAGCCGGACGCTCTCCTGCGGCGCCTCGGCGCATGCCCTCGCCGCGGCCGCCGCGAACGCCGCCACCCCGGCCGTGTTCAACGTTCCGGACCGGATGTCGCGCTCCTGACCGCCGCCGTGGGTCAGCGGCTCCATCGCCAATCCCCGGCGCACCACCAGGGCACCGACACCGATCGGCCCCCCGATCTTGTGCGCGCTGACCGTGATGGCGTCGGGGCCCTCGTCGGTGACGGCGATCGGGATCTGGCCGAACGCCTGCACCGCATCGGTGTGGAAGGGCACGCCGTGACGGTGCGCGATCGTCGCGAGCTCGGCGATCGGCTGAACGGTGCCGACCTCGTTGTTCGCCCACATCACCGACACGACGGCCACCGAGTCCGGATCCCGTTCGAGGGCGGCGGCGAGGGTGTCCGGCCGCACGGTTCCCGCGGCATCGACCGCGAGCAGCTCGACCTCGGCATCCTGCGCCCGGCCGAGCCAGTCGACGGTGTCCAGGACCGCCCGGTGCTCGACGGCGCTGACCAGCACCCGCCGCCGGCCCGGTTCGGCCCGGCGGCGTGACCAGTACAGACCCTTCAGGGCGAGGTTGTCACTTTCGGTACCGCCTCCGGTGAACACCACGTCGGACGGACGGGCGCCCAGCACTCCGGCGAGTGTCTCGCGGGACTCCTCGACGATGCGGYGGGCACGGCGGCCACTGGCATGCAGCGACGAGGCATTGCCGGTATCGGCGAGCACCGCGGTGTACGCGGCGAGCGCTTCCGGTCGCATCGGCGTCGTCGCCCCGTGGTCGAGGTAGGTCACAGCTCTAGAGGGTAGTCGCGGACGGGCCGAACACCGCGCGATCAGAAGTCGCCGGCGGCCCGGCGCAGATCGGTCAGCAGGTCGATGAGTCTGCGCACCCCGCCGTCACCCAGCCCGGGATCGGCGAAGACGGTGTCGTTGAGCTTCTCGGTCGCGRCCATGGCAGTGACCCGACCCTCCTCGGTGATCTTCGCGAGAATCGCCCGCCGGTCCGTAGGATGCGGGGTACGCCGCACCTGCCCCCTCGCCTCCAACCGGTCGACCGCGCTGGTGACGCTKGTCGGATGGACCTGCAGCCGACTTCCGATCTTGTTGAGGGGCAGCGCTCCGGACCGACTGAACATCAACAGCATCAGCAGCTCATAGCGCGCGAAGGTCAGATCGAGGGGGCGCAGGACCTCGTCAACCCGGGCGAGGACGATCTGCTGCGCCCGCATCAGGGAGGTGACCGCTGCCATGCCGTCCGCTGCCGCCCCCCAGCCGTGGGCGGTCCAGTGCCGATGGGCCTCCGCTATGGGGTCGGTTGGCAACGGTTTCGGGGTGGCCACGACTTGTCGACGCTCCTGCACTTCATGGGACGGTTCCCGCCCAACCTGGCAGCCGGGGACCGTCGCGGCGGGCAGCGTCCATTGCACCCCAGGACGGACGCGCTGGCAAAGATTCATGCGTACCCGGAGATTGCCGCGGCGCCCAGCGTACCGACCAGCGTAACGCCGATCGACGTAACGGCGGGCGCCACCCGGGGCATAATCAGACGTTACGTCGATACTGCCCACCCACGTCGAAGAATGCCTGGGAGATCTGCCCGAGGGAGCAGACGCGGACCGCCTCCATCAGCGCCGCGAACGTGTTCCCCCCGCTCCTGGCGACCTCCCGCAGATGTTCCAGGGCGGCGCCCGCCTCGGCGCCGTGCCGGCGGTGGAACTCCTCCAGCCGAGTGAGCTGAGATTGCTTCTCCTCCTCCGTGGCCCGCGCGAGCTCCATCGGGCCTCCCTCGGCGTCGGGATCGGTGCCGGCCGACTCCGGCCGCAGGAACGTGTTCACCCCGATGATCGGCAGGGTGCCGTCGTGCTTGCGCCGCTCGTACAGCATCGACTCGTCCTGGATGCGTCCCCGCTGATAGCCGGTCTCCATCGCGCCGAGTACACCGCCGCGGTCGCTGATCCGCTCGAACTCGGCGAGCACCGCCTCCTCGACCAGGTCGGTCAGTTCATCGACGATGAACGATCCCTGCAGGGGATTCTCGTTGGCGGCGAGTCCCMATTCCTGATCTATGATCATCTGAATGGCCAACGCGCGGCGGACGGAGTTCTCCGTAGGAGTCGTCACAGCCTCGTCGTACGCATTGGTGTGCAGGCTGTTGCAGTTGTCGTAGATCGCGCACAGCGCCTGCAACGTGGTCCGGATGTCGTTGTAGGCCATCTCCTGTGCGTGCAGCGACCGACCCGAGGTCTGTACGTGATACTTCAGCATCTGCGACCGGGGGGCGGCACCGTAGCGCTCCCGCATGGCCACYGCCCAGATCCGGCGGGCCACCCGCCCGATGACGGTGTACTCCGCATCCATCCCGTTGGAGAAGAAGAACGACAGGTTCGGGGCGAAATCGTCGATGCGCATCCCTCTGGCCAGATAGGCCTCGACGTAGGTGAAGCCGTTGGCCAGGGTGAACGCGAGCTGACTGATGGGATTGGCGCCGGCCTCGGCGATGTGATAGCCGGAGATCGATACCGAGTAGAAGTTCCGGACCGCGTGTTCGATGAACCACTCCTGCACGTCCGCCATCGCCCGCAACGCGAACTCGGTGGAGAAGATGCAGGTGTTCTGCCCCTGGTCCTCCTTGAGGATGTCCGCCTGCACGGTRCCACGGACCGTGGCCAGCGTGCGGGCCCGGACCTCGGCGGCCTCGTCCGTGCTCGGCTCCCGGCCGTGCTCGGCGCKGAAAGCGTCCAAGCGCTGGTCGATCGCGGCGTTCAGGAACATCGCCAGGATCGTCGGCGCCGGGCCGTTGATGGTCATCGAGACGCTGGTCGACGGATCACACAGATCGAACCCGGCGAACAGGACCTTCATGTCGTCCAACGTCGCTATCGACACGCCCGACGTGCCGATCTTGCCATAGATGTCAGGCTGAGACGCGGGATCGCGGCCGTAGAGGGTCACCGAGTCGAAGGCGGTGGACAGCCGGGTCGCAGGCGAGCCGGCGGAGAGGAAGTGGAACCGGCGGTTGGTCCGGAAGGGGTCACCTTCACCGGCGAACATTCGCGCCGGGGCCTCCCCGGCGCGTTTGAACGGAAAGACGCCGGCGGTGAAGGGGAAGTACCCTGGCAGGTTCTCACGCCGCAGGAAGCGGATCAGGCGAGCGTCGTCGTCGATGGCGGGTACCGCCACCCGCCGGATCAGAGTCCCGCTGAGTGTGGTGCGCACCAGCGGGGTGTGGATCTCGGTTCCCCGGACGAGATAGGTCATCTTCTCGCCCTGACGTTCCTCGACGATCGCCGGCCATTGCGCCAGGAGCTCCCTCGTCCAGGGGGCCAGRGCGGCTTCGGCCTCGTCGCGCAGCACGGCGAGGGTGGTGGGTTCCGCCGGCGCCGGGCCCGCGCTGGGGTTGGCGCCGGCCAGTGCCGCAAGGGCCGTCGTCAGATGCTCACGACGGCGGGCCAGCAGCGCCTGACGCTCGGTCTCGGCGTGATAGCCCCGCACCGTCTCGGTGATCTCGGCCAGATAGCGTATCCGGGCGGACGGAATGACCGTGGTCAGACCGGTAGAGGTCCGCCCGCGCACCAGGTGCAACGAGCCGGACACGGTGTGCAGATCGTGTTTGCGTAGCAGCCCGACGAGGTGCTGATACAGGGCGGTCACCCCGTCGTCGTGGAACCGGGCGGCCGAGGTGCCGAAGACGGGCATATCCTCCCAGGACTGGTCGAACGCCTGCCGGTTGCGCACCAGTTGCCGGGCGACGTCACGCCGGGCATCCTCGGCGCCGCGCCGCTCGAACTTGTTCACCGCCACCACGTCGGCGAAGTCCAGCATGTCGATCTTYTCAAGCTGTGAGGCCGCACCGTACTCGGGTGTCATCACGTACAGCGAAACATCGCAGAACGGAACGATCGCCGCGTCACCCTGCCCGATGCCCGGCGTCTCGACGATCACCAGATCGAAACCGGCCGCCTGGCAGGCTTTGATCACATCCGCCAGGGGAGCCGGAACCTCACTGCCCCCCGTGCGCGTCGCCAGGGACCGGAAGAACACGTTCCCTGCCGTGCCATCACCCAGGGAGTTCATCCGGATGCGGTCACCGAGCAGTGCACCGCCGCCCCGCCGACGGCTGGGGTCGATGGCGAGCACCGCGATCCGCAGGCTGTCGCCCTGGTCGAGGCGGAAGCGCCGGATCAGCTCGTCGGTGAGCGAGGACTTTCCCGAACCACCCGTGCCGGTGATACCGAGGACCGGAACCCGCGGGTGGCGGGCGGCCTCGTCCTGCAGCGCCGCCGCGAGCCGCGGGTCCCGGCCCGCCTCGAGCACGGTGATCGCCCGGGCGAGCGCGCCGTGCTCACCAGCCGCCACCGCATCGAGCTTCGGCCCGTCCTCCGTCAGATCGACGTCACAGGCCTCGATGATCATATTGATCATCTTTGCGAGACCGAGCCGCTGCCCGTCCTGCGGGGAGAAGATGCGCGCGACCCCGCGCGCGTGCAGCAGGTCGATCTCCGCCGGCAGGATCACCCCGCCGCCGCCGCCGTAGACCCGGACGTTGCCGGCTCCGCGCGCACGGAGGCGCTCGATGAGGTAGCTGAAGTACTCGACATGCCCGCCCTGATAGGACGACAGGGCGATCCCCTGGGCGTCCTCCTGGATCGCGGCGGTGACGACCTCCTCGACGCTGYGGTCATGCCCGAGATGGATCACTTCGGCGCCCTGCGCCTGCAACAGGCGACGCATGATGTTGATCGCCGCGTCATGYCCATCGAAGAGTGAGGCCGCCGTCACGATCCGGACCGGATGAGCTGGTGTGTGCAGCGTGGCGGCCGGCTCGTGCCGGTTGTCGGAGGACATCGCGTCGGAGGACATCGAAGCGGCTCCCGGGGACGATGTGGCGGGCGGAGATACCTAGAACACTTGGCTTCCCGATAGTAGGACATCCATGTAATAGATGCCACCACGGCCAAGGTGCTGAAGCGGGTGCTGCCAGCCAGTAGTCGGAAAATACGCGTATACGAGTGTGGGGCTGTCTCCCTAGGGAGACAGCCCCACACTCGTATACGTCCGGCGGCGTCCTACTCTCCCACACAGTCCCCCATGCAGTACCATCGGC